>NZ_LIFT01000028.1:0-2626 GCF_001297795.1 Citrobacter sp. CtB7.12
ATTTGCCCTTCAATACCCACTTTCAGCTCACCAATGTTACGTGTCCCGCTGATGTCATCCTTGATGGAGCCCATCTGTACGGTCTGGTTATTGGTGTTGTGGATCCAGTTCGCTTCAATGAACGGCTGGAAATCACGGCCTTTATCGGTATCTTTCTCCGCATGACATTTCAGGTAAGCACGGACGCCGAGGCGAGTCATCAGGTTGCCGTCAGTTTTGTCTTTAACCACCGTCCCGTTGTGCTCACGATGTGAATCGGCCTGCACGTCCATCCAGATAACCTGCGCTTTCGGTTGGAGCCAGTAGGTTTTATTTTCACTTTCCCTGACCAGGAAGCTATAACCCCCTTCAACAGACGCCGTGATACCGTCGGATTTGTAGTTTTCGCTGGCCAGATGTTCGCCGCTAACGGTGTTATCAAACCAGTTATACAGTACCCAGCTATCCAGATAGGTCCCGGTCTTATCCGCTTCATTGGCATACCAGGTGGCATACAGACCGACGCTGTAACCATCTACCTGTCCACGAGACGAATAGCCAGTGTAACTGTTACGGGTTTTACTTTTCTGGTTGGCATAACCCGCCATGGCACCCAGATGCCAGCGATCGAGGCCGTCGCTGCTCCACTGCGCCAGGTCGCCGCCTAACTGCAAAACATAACGGTTAGCGTTGGTTTTCAACTGCCCGCTGCCGTCAGTAAAGCGATTATGGCCCCCTACGTTACGCATCCACATACTGGTGACTTTTTCTTCGCCAGTCAGCATATCGGTATACTGAGTTTCACCCAGACGGTCATGCAGACGGGTGATAAACATCGTATTGGCCGCATAGTTGTTCGCCAGATAACTCCCGAATTCAGGGCGATACTGGTGCTCGACGGGACCCGGATATACTGGCGGTCCTGGAGGATCAGTTGGGTCTGGCTGCGCGGGATCGGGATCCGGCTCAGTCGGTGGTGGCGGAGGCGGCTCCACTGGCGGCGGATCCACCGGTGACAGCTCGCTGGTCAGATACCAGTCACTGGCTTTTTTCACCACGTCATAGTCGTACGCACCGGCGACGATACGCCCTGATTTGGTAAAGGTACCGTCAGAGTTTCCGGCAACCTCAACAATTTTAATCCCATCGACGGTCAGTTCACCCACACCACCAATGTTGTTGATCCCCACTTTGGTATTACCGGAGGTATCGCCATTCACTTTCAGCATGTCAGTTAATGAACCGTCACCTTCCAGTACGGTATTCAGCACTAACAGCGCGTTGGTCCCGATGTAGTTTCCTATCACAGTCAATGTTTTGAAGGTTCCCGCATCATCGCGAGACACGCCGTCAGGACTGTAGCGCAGCGTCGCCTGATCCAGCGTCAGATTAGAGACCACGGAATTTCCAGTCATCGTCCATTCGCTGCTGGCGCCCTTCATACTCAAATCCAGCGAGCCGTGGTAGGTTGCATTACTATTCTCTTGTGAGGAATCGGCTTTGCCTACAAAGCGGCTTCCATCTTCCATACGCAGATCCATGGTGCCGCCATAATAAGCACGTAAATTGCCTTCAATGTCGTACACACCTGAGTCAGCCGTATCGGTAGCGTAATCCCATGAACGAATGACGGCCTGCGAACCATATGCGTAAATGGCATAAGCGCCACTGTCAGTTACCTGAATTTTCGTGTCGCCACCCAGGTTCACCGTTGCGGACTCAGTAGATGAAGACGCATAAACGCCGTGCGCAGTGACACCAGAGGTTTTTAAATCAACGTTATTTAGGTTTATGGTTCCTTTACGCCCCACATACACTGCATGTGCATTTCGACCTGACGTCGTGACTGACGTCGCGCCATTGAGCGTAATATCCGCATTTCCTCTTGCCGTTCCTGTCAGTTGTGCAGGATCTCTACCTGCATAAATACCATAACCTGTATTCATGCTTCCGGGACCACGAGTAACAATATCCGTATTCCCATGAATAATTATGGATGACTGGGCATTGTCTTTATTCGCCGATGCGTTAGCACGTAACCCCATTCCATTTTCAGCATCAACGGTCACGTCGCCATTGACTTCAACGATTGAATAATCCGCCTGGAGTTCACGACCGATATTTATACCATCAGCGCTACTTCCTGTTGCGGTGATGTAAATATTATCGGCAATCAGCTTGCCCCCAGCATTTTTAGAATGGATTCCATCTGCTGCAGTGCCTGTGGTATTGATAACCAGATTTTTGAACTTATAACCAATATTATCAATATAGACACCCCAACCTGTTAGGCCAGCAGTAGTACCTTCTGAAGTTGTATCAATACGCACTTCATCAAAACCACTGTAATCCCTTGCCGACCCGCCAAGTGGATTGCCGTAGTGATAGATTGTGGTGTTATCGCAAAAGAGTTGAGCAGTGGTGGTGTAACCGCATGCCGCAGCGACTTGCCCGCTAAATCCTCCGAGCGCCAGCGCACTGGCGATACAGAGTGCCAATTTCCCCGGTGAGGGTGGTTTGCATTTCATTTTTTGTGTTTTCATAGGAATACCTTTTCCGTACTACTCTTTTTTCGGATAAGAGCATAAAAGACGCAGTAAAAATTAATTAAAAGGCAAAGCGGGTCCGTTCATCTTTAAAACCTTAA
>NZ_LIFT01000028.1:2760-36590 GCF_001297795.1 Citrobacter sp. CtB7.12
CTGGGTGTTTTTTTAATGAATAAAAAGAGTGCGTAACGAGGGTAAAAAAAGCTTACGAATCAATGCGCATTAAAAGCACAATTTGATACTTCATGCGAGTTTTAGGATTTTTATACATAATACCAGGACGTTTAACTATTTATATTTTTTGTGATAAGAACCGCCTGAACGGCGGTTTATTTTGAAAGGAGTCTGTTACGAAGAAACGCCATCATCCTGGTCTGGGCTCACCTGAACGATTTCAACCTGATGAGTCTGAAGAAGCGTATGCAGAGCCGGGCCAGGGAGTTCATCAGTAAACAACGCGGTTACCGCAGAAACATTGCCAATTTCTACCGCCGCCGAGGCGTGGTATTTCGTATGATCGGCAGCAAGCAGAATATGGCGTGAGTGAGCCATCATCGTCTTCACCACACTGGCCTCATTGACGTCAAATTCCAGCATCGCGCCATCGCTTTCAATCGCCCCGACGCTGGTGACGAGGTAGTCCGCCCGGAAATCAGCGACAAACGCAGTCGCAGAAGGGCCAATAATCCCGCTGTTATGTGGACGCAGCGTTCCACCGGGGACCATCACTTCGAAACGGGGATTGTTATAGAGAATATGCGCAACCCGAAGGCTGTTGGTGATGATGCGCAGATGATTGTGGTTCAACAACGCCCGCGCCACTTGCTCTACGGTAGTACCAATGGTGATGAACACCGTTGAACCATCTGGAATGTAGTCCGCCACCGCTTCCGCGATGGCTTTTTTCTCTTGCGTCCACGAGACTTCACGTTGCTCAAAGGCAGTGTTAACCACGCTGGACGCGCGGCCAGCGCCACCGTGATGACGGGTAATCAGCCCCTGTTCGCTTAATTTACGGATATCACGGCGCACCGTCTGCGTAGAGACATCCAGTAAACCCGCCAGTTCGTCAATGTTCATATACCCACGCTCACCAACGAGCGATAGCAATTGATCATGCCGTGGGTTACCGGTCAGTTCGGTAAAACTCATGAAAATTCCTCGAAAAACCATTGCCCTGCATTTTATACAAAAAGTGACAGAAAAGATCGGGTTTGATCACAGTCAGGAATTCCTGCACGTCCACCCGGTCGGGTACACTTCAGTGCCGCCACCCCACTGGCGAACCTGACCGCGTCTTTCAGTTCGCTTCCTGATGCGAGGCTGAATGCCAGCGCACCGTGGAAAACGTCGCCTGCCCCGGTTGTATCCACCACATCCACTGCAAAACCGGCCTGGTGTTGCAGCGTGCCATTTTCTATCCAGTCACACCCTTCACTACCTTGCGTGACGTAGACATGTCCATTTGTGAGCGTTTGTGATTGTTTCAACGCATTGGCGGTCTCATTGATGCCCGTCAGGCGCGCCAGACCCGGGGCCGAAAACACAGCATGATCGCTTAAGGCCACCAGCTCGCTGATGTCCTGAGGCGTCACATCACCATCCAGCAGCGTCTCCACGCCCGCCTGATGCGCCAGCGTAAATGCCTGCTTTGCCCCTTCATGCCAGCGAACGTCCGCCAGTACGATATCCCACTGGGAAAAGTCGATGTCATTGAGCCAGTCGGCCTCCGCCGGCAAATCGGGGCTCGGGAAATTGACGATAATCCGCTCCCCTTGAGCATCAACCATGATAGCCGATTGCGACGACTTTGCCCCCGCATAGCGCCGGGTGTAACGGGTATTGACCCCCAGAGATTCCAGCTCCGCCAACAGGTGTTTTCCGGTGTCGTCATCGCCCACACGGCCAATAAAGTTTACCTGTGCCCCTAACTTCGCCGCTGCCACTGCGGCAGTGGCGGCTGGTCCACCGCCCACCTCGGTATAACGACGCGCCACATATTTACCGCCTACAGCCGGTAACGTTTCTACGTAATAGATGCGATCCAGCACGGTAATACCTACACAAGCAATACGAATCATGGTCGTTCCTTAAGCATTTCGGGATGAGATTATTTTAATTCCACAAAATGTTTAAAAAGTGACGGCTGTCAATTTTTTGACCATAAATTACAAATACGATCAAAAACAGACAGAAACAACCGGTCATAATTGACAAAAAATGACACCACCGTCTCAGGAGAACGATATGGCAGTCATCGCATTTATCGGATTAGGACAGATGGGCGCCCCAATGGCGAGCAACTTACTCAAACAGGGTCACCAACTTAGCGTTTTTGACGTTAACCCCGATGCCGTCCAACGTCTGGTCGAAAAAGGGGCACAACCAGCCCGCTCTCCAGCACAGGCCGCAGAAGGCGCTGAGTTTGTCATCACTATGCTGCCCAACGGCGATCTGGTGCGCAGCGTATTATTGGGCGAAAAAGGCGTTTGCGAACGCCTCTCCCCACAAGCGCTGGTGATCGATATGTCAACCATCCATCCCTTGCAGACTGACAAGCTGATCGCCGACCTTCGCGTTAAAGGCTTCGCCATGATGGATGTCCCGGTCGGGAGAACCTCGGATCACGCCGTTGCCGGTACATTGCTGTTGCTGGCGGGCGGCACACCGGACCAGGTCGAGCGCGCCACACCGGTACTGATGGCAATGGGGAATGAGTTGATTAACGCCGGCGGCCCAGGAATGGGGATCCGCGTGAAGTTGATTAACAACTACATGAGCATTGCGCTGAATGCCCTGTCAGCCGAAGCCGCCGTGCTGTGTGAAGCGCTGGGTCTCTCCTTCGATGTCGCGCTACAGGTCATGAGCGGGACACCCGCAGGTAAAGGTCACTTCACCACCTCGTGGCCGAACAAAGTGCTGAAAGGCGATCTTTCCCCGGCCTTCATGATCGACCTGGCCCACAAAGATCTCGGCATCGCGCTGGATGTCGCCAACCAGCTGCACGTTCCTATGCCGCTCGGCGCGGCGTCCAGGGAAGTTTATAACCAGGCACGAGCCGCTGGCCGTGGGCGGGAAGACTGGACCGCCATTCTTGAACAGGTTCGCACTTCTGCCGGACTGAAAAACCACCATTGACAGGTAAAAAGGACTGAAGAATGACCACGTACACCCTGAAAGATATCACCAGACCTTCCGGCGGTTTCGCCATGCTGGCCGTTGACCAGCGTGAAGCAATGCGCCTGATGTTTGCCGCCGCAGGCACGCCAACGCCGGTCACCGATCAACATCTTACTGATTTTAAAGTCAATGCTGCAAAAATTCTCTCGCCGTATGCCTCCGCGATCCTGCTTGACCAACAGTTTTGCTACCGCCAGGCGGTAGAGCAGAATGCCGTTGCCAAAAGCTGCGCCATGATTGTCGCCGCCGACGCCTTCATCCCGGGTAATGGCATCCCCGTCGACAGCGTAGTGATTGATAAAACCATCAATCCTCAGGCCGTCAAGCAGGATGGCGCGAAAGCCTTAAAACTGCTGGTGCTCTGGCGCAGTGATGAAGATGCGCAGCAACGTCTTGAAATGGTGAAAGAATTTAATACGTTGTGCCATAGCCAGGGTCTATTGAGCATCATCGAACCGGTAGTCCGTCCGCCGCGTCGCGGCGATCAATTCGATCGTGAACAGGCGATTATCGACGCCGCCAAAGAACTGGGCGACAGCGGCGCCGATCTCTATAAGGTCGAAATGCCGCTGCAGGGTAAAGGCACGCAGCAAGCCCTGCTCAGCGCGTCTCAACACCTGAACGAACACATCAATATGCCGTGGGTCATTCTCTCTTCCGGCGTTGATGAAAAGCTGTTTCCACGCGCGGTCAGCGTTGCAATGAGTGCTGGCGCTTCTGGCTTCCTGGCCGGTCGTGCGGTCTGGTCATCGGTGATTGGCCTGCCGGACAGCGAGATGATGCTGCGTGATGTGTCTGCACCTAAATTGCAACGCTTAGGTGAAATTGTCGATGAAATGATGGCCCGCCGCCGTTAATACGAGGATCAAAGCATGAAATGGTTTAACACCATGAGCCACAACCGCTGGCTGGAGCAAGAAACCGATCGCATCTTCAATTTTGGTAAGAACGCGGCGGTGCCAACCGGATTCGGCTGGCTGGGTAATAAAGGACAGGTCAAAGAAGAGATGGGCACGCACCTGTGGATCACCGCCCGCATGCTGCACGTCTATTCCGTCGCCGCAGCGATGGGCAGACCGGGCGCTTACAGCCTGGTCGATCACGGTATTAAGGCCATGAACGGCGCGCTGCGGGATAAAAAATACGGTGGCTGGTACGCCTGCGTGAATGATGAAGGCGTGGTAGATGCCTCCAAACAGGGATACCAACACTTTTTTGCACTGCTGGGCGCTGCCAGCGCGGTCACCACCGGACACCCTGAGGCCAGGAAACTGCTCGATTACACCATTGAAGTCATTGAGAAATACTTCTGGAGTGAAGAAGAGCAAATGTGCCTGGAATCCTGGGATGAAGCGTTTAGCAAAACCGAAGACTATCGCGGCGGCAATGCCAATATGCACGCCGTTGAAGCCTTCCTGATTGTTTACGACGTCACCCATGACAAAAAATGGCTGGATCGTGCGATCCACATCGCCTCGGTCATCATTCACGATGTCGCCCGCAAAGGGGAATACCGGGTCAATGAGCATTTCGACGTGAACTGGAACCCGGTCCGCGACTACAACAAAGACAATCCCGCCCACCGTTTCCGCGCCTATGGCGGCACGCCAGGCCACTGGATTGAGTGGGGCCGTCTGATGCTGCATATCCACGCCGCGTTAGAAGCGAGAAGCGAACAACCGCCCGCCTGGTTACTGGAAGACGCAAAAGGTCTTTTCCACGCCACCATTCGTGATGCCTGGGCGCCCGACGGCGCTGACGGCATCGTGTACACCGTTGACTGGGATGGCAAACCCATTGTTCGTGAACGGGTGCGCTGGCCGATTGTAGAAGCAATGGGTACCGCCTATGCGCTATATACGGTCACGGGCGATCGCCAGTACGAAACCTGGTATCAGACCTGGTGGGAATACTGCATTAAGTACCTGATGGATTATGAAAATGGTTCCTGGTGGCAGGAGCTGGATGCGGACAACAAGGTCACAACCCGGGTATGGGACGGTAAACAGGATATTTATCACCTGTTGCACTGTCTGGTTATCCCACGTTTACCACTGGCACCGGGCCTTGCTCCTGCGGTTGCTGCCGGTCTTCTGGATATCAACGCCAGGTAAGCAACGAGGATAGCAGCCATGCATAGCGGTGGAAAAACACTTCATCTTCAGGCCGGGCACTACTGCGCGAAAATAGTCACCGTTGGCGCCGGATTAGCAGAATTGACGCACCGTGGGCGTCACGTCGTTATTCCCCATAAGCCGGAAGAGATACCGTTGGCACATTTGGGAAAAGTGCTAATACCCTGGCCAAATCGCGTGGCAAAAGGCTGCTATCAACATAACGGCAAGCGCTTCCAGCTTGCCATTAACGATCCGGTTACGCATAGCGCTATTCATGGATTACTGGCCTGGCGGGACTGGCAGATTAATCAGCAGTCTAAAACGGAAGCGTCACTGACGATTTTTCTGCCGCCTTCTTATGGTTATCCCTTTGCGCTGGTTTCAGAGGTGATTTATCGACTGGAGGAAACACACGGGCTGCATGTCTTTATTCGTACGCAGAATCTGAGTGACGAAATCGCACCGTATGGTGCCGGAGCCCATCCCTATTTGACCTGCAATCTGCACCCCATTGATGGTTGTGAATTGACGCTTCCTGCGAGTGAAGAAACAGGTAGTGAACGGGATTTCACAACGCCGCGACGCATTGCAGGAACCTCTATCGATCATACATTCAGGGTCTTGACACCTGAGGTTGAGTGGGAAGTCAGGATGACCTGTGCCTCACAAAACATAACGACTTTTTTACGCAGCCATCAACCCTGGCTGCAGGTATATACCGGCGAGAAATTAGCAAGGCGTGGTCTTGCAGTGGAACCGATGACCTGCCCACCCGATGCCTTTAACTCCGGAACAGGCCTGATTTATCTCGCGCCAGGAGAAACACACCAGATGCATTTTCTCATCGGCAGCGAATAAAAGATTTCCGACAAATTACCGAATTACCCTATTTATTACGGAGACGATGATGAATTCGTTACAACAACGGTCAACCCCATTAGAGCTGACGACGTTACAGAATGGATTTACGCTTACGTACCACCAGCGATTAATTTTACGTCACAGCGAAGCAGCCCCCTGTCTGTGGGTTGGTGCTGGCGTCGCCGATATCGACATGTTTCGTGGCAACTTCAGCATTAAAGACAAACTTAACGAGAAAATTGCCCTGACCGATGCCACTGTCAGTGAATCAGCCGACGGCTGGCGAGTACGCTTTAGTCGTGGTGATGCCGTCACGGCGACGCTACGCATCTCCACCGATGAAGCGGGTCGTTTGCAACTGGATCTGCACAATGACGATCCCGACCATAACCGTATCTGGCTGAGACTGGCGGCTAACCCGAATGACCATATCTACGGTTGCGGCGAGCAGTTCTCTTACTTCGATCTGCGTGGCAAACCGTTTCCACTGTGGACCAGCGAACAGGGGGTGGGCCGTAACAAAACCAGCTACGTCACCTGGCAGGCCGACTGCAAAGAGAATGCAGGCGGCGACTACTACTGGACCTTCTTCCCACAACCCACGTTTGTCAGTACGCAGAAGTATTACTGCCACGTTGATAACAGTTGCTACATGAATTTTGACTTCAGCGCGCCGGATTATCACGAACTGGCGCTGTGGGAGGAGAAAACCACCCTGCGTATTGAATGCGCCGACACCTATATCGCGCTGCTGGAAAAACTGACCGCGCTGTTAGGTCGACAACCAGAATTACCGGACTGGATTTATGATGGCGTCACGCTGGGCATTCAGGGCGGCACCGAAGTGTGCCAGAAGAAACTGGATACGATGCGTCGTGCTGGCGTGAAGGTAAACGGCATCTGGGCGCAGGACTGGTCCGGGATCCGCATGACGTCATTCGGTAAGCGCGTGATGTGGAACTGGAAGTGGAACAGCGACAACTATCCACAACTGGACAGCCGTATCAAACAGTGGAACGCCGAAGGCGTGAAATTCCTTTCATATATCAACCCGTATGTCGCCAGCGATAAAGACCTGTGCGCCGAAGCGGCAAAGCACGGTTATCTGGCAAAAGATGCGTCCGGTAATGATTATCTGGTTGAATTTGGTGAGTTTTACGGCGGCGTGGTTGATTTGACCAACCCGGCGGCCTACGACTGGTTCAAAGACGTCATCAAGAAAAATATGATCGCACTCGGCTGCGGCGGCTGGATGGCGGACTTTGGCGAATACCTGCCGACCGACACGGTTCTGCATAACGGCGTCAGCGCGGAGATCATGCATAACGCCTGGCCTGCGCTGTGGGCAAAATGTAACTACGAGGCATTACAGGAAACCGGCAAACTCGGCGAGATCCTGTTCTTTATGCGCGCAGGTTATACCGGCAGTCAGAAATACTCGACCATGATGTGGGCGGGTGACCAGAACGTGGACTGGAGTCTGGACGATGGACTCGCCTCCGTTATTCCCGCTGCCCTGTCGCTGGCTATGAGCGGTCACGGCCTGCACCACAGCGATATTGGCGGCTATACCACCCTGTTTGAGATGAAACGCAGCAAAGAGTTGCTGCTGCGCTGGTGTGATTTCAATGCTTTCACGCCCATGATGCGCACCCACGAAGGTAACCGTCCCGGTGATAACTGGCAGTTTGACAGCGATGAGGAAACCATCGCCCATTTCGCCAGAATGACGACCGTGTTTACGACGTTGAAGCCGTACCTTAAGCAAGCCGTCGCGCAAAACGCCGCAACTGGCTTGCCAGTTATGCGTCCGTTGTTCCTGCATTACGAAAACGATGCGCGCACCTACACCCTGAAATACCAGTACTTGCTGGGGCAAGACCTGCTGGTCGCTCCGGTACATGAGCAGGGCCGCTGCGACTGGACGCTGTATCTGCCGGAGGATCATTGGGTGAATCTCTGGACAGGTGAAACGCAAAGCGGCGGCGAGGTAACCGTGGATGCGCCAGTAGGTAAACCGCCAGTCTTTTATCGCGCGAAAAGTGAGTGGGCGTCGCTGTTTGCATCTTTACGCCACATCTAATAAGGCTCGCCCATGGGAAAACTCATGGGCAAATGAGGGATAATCATGAGTCAAAACATAACCAACCCGGCAACCCTACGCTTGCCCTTTAAGGAAAAACTCGCCTACGGGATGGGTGATTTAGGTTCCAATATTCTTCTGGATATCGGTACGCTCTATTTACTGAAGTTTTATACCGATGTTCTCGGTTTACCGGGCACCTATGGCGGTATCATTTTTCTTATTGCCAAGTTTTTTACCGCGTTTACCGATATGGGAACCGGTATTATGCTCGATTCACGACGTAAAATCGGTCCAAAAGGTAAATTCCGTCCTTTTGTTATGTACGCTGCGTTTCCGGTGACCCTGCTGGCTATCGCTAACTTTGTCGGTACACCGTTTGAAATCACCGGAAAAACGGTCATGGCGACCGTCCTGTTTATGCTCTACGGGCTGTTCTTCAGCATGATGAACTGTTCCTATGGCGCAATGGTGCCCGCCATCACCAAAAACCCGGACGAACGCGCCTCGCTCGCTGCCTGGCGGCAGGGTGGCGCGACGCTTGGCCTGCTGCTGTGCACCGTCGGTTTTGTGCCGGTCATGAACCTGATCGAAGGCAATTCGCAACTGGGGTATATCTTCGCCGCGACGCTGTTCTCGCTGTTCGGGTTGTTCTTTATGTGGTGCTGCTATGCCGGGGTGAAAGAGCGCTATGTCGAAGTGAAACCTGTCGACGCGGCGCAAAAACCGGGATTATTGCAGTCCTTTCGCGCCATCGCCGGTAACCGTCCGCTTTTCATCCTGTGTATTGCCAATCTCTGCACGCTCGGCGCATTTAACGTCAAGCTGGCGATCCAGGTTTATTACACCCAGTACGTGCTGAACGATCCGATTTTGCTGTCGTGGATGGGCTTTTTCAGCATGGGCTGTATCTTCATCGGCGTCTTTTTAATGCCGGGGATGGTGCGTCGCTTTGGCAAGAAAAAGGTCTATATCGGTGGCCTGCTGATCTGGGTTGCAGGCGATCTCCTCAACTACCTCTTCGGCGGAGGTTCGGTCAGTTTTGTCGCGTTCTCCTGCCTGGCATTCTTCGGCTCTGCGTTTGTGAACAGCCTGAACTGGGCGCTGGTTTCCGACACGGTGGAATACGGCGAATGGCGAACTGGCGTGCGTTCTGAAGGGACGGTTTACACCGGTTTTACGTTCTTCCGTAAGGTTTCACAGGCGCTGGCCGGCTTCTTCCCGGGATGGATGCTGACCCAAATCGGCTATGTGCCTAACGTGGTGCAATCGGCGGGAACGGTCGAGGGGTTACGGCAGCTGATCTTTATTTATCCCTGTGCGCTGGCGGTCGTCACCATCATTGCAATGGGCTGTTTCTACAATCTCAACGAAAAAATGTATATCCGTATCGTTGGCGAAATCGAAGCCCGTAAACAAACGATTTAAAACAATAATATCCAACGCCCTACGGGGCGTTATGAGAGGCGATTATGTCTGACCATGATCCGCTAACGCTAAAACTGAGCCTGCGTGAGAAGTGCGCCTACGGCATAGGTGATTTTGGCTCAAACCTGATGCTGTGTATCGGGACGCTGTATCTGCTTAAGTTTTATACCGATGTGCTGGGGATGCCTGCGTATTACGGCGGCATAATCTTCCTGGTGGCGAAGTTCTTTACTGCCTTTACCGATATATTAACCGGTGTATTGCTGGATTCACGCCGTAATATTGGTGTAATGGGTAAATTCCGCCCCTTCATACTTTATGCCTCTTTTCCCGTGGCGCTGGTTGCCAGCGCGCAGTTCTTTGCCACGGACTTTACCTTAACGGTGAAGACGACGCTGGCCACCCTCCTGTTTATGCTGTTTGGTTTGTTTTATAGCCTTATGAACTGCTCTTATGGTGCAATGGTGCCAGCTATCACCAAAAACCCGCACGAACGCGCCCAGCTTGCCGCCTGGCGCCAGGGCGGCGCAACCATTGGTCTGCTGCTGTGTACCGTCGGCTTTATGCCGATTCAGGCGTTGTTTACCCGTTCGCCATCGTTGGGCTATTTAATTGCCGCGCTGATTTTCTCCGTGTGCGGACTGTTCAGTATGTGGTGGTGTTTCCGTGGCGTTAAGGAACGTTACATCGAAATCGTGCCAGATCACCATAAGCCTGGCATTCTCAAGTCGTTCTGCGCGATTTTCCGCAACCCACCTCTGTTAGTGCTGTGTATTGCCAATCTGTGTACGCTGGCAGCGTTCAACATCAAACTGGCGATCCAGGTCTATTACACACAGTACGTTCTGAACGATATCCATTTGCTCTCATGGATGGGCTTCTTCAGCATGGGGTGCATTCTGGCAGGTGTACTGTTAGTACCCATGACCGTAAGGCGTTTCGGTAAAAAACAGGTTTATCTCGGAGGGCTAACGCTCTGGGCAGTTGGGGATATCCTGAATTTCTTTTGGGGCGGAACCTCATTTTTATTCGTCACCTTTTCCTGTGTAGCCTTCTTCGGTACCGCCTTCGTGAACAGCCTGAACTGGGCGTTGGTGCCGGATACCGTGGATTACGGCGAATGGAAAACGGGGATTCGCGCAGAAGGTTCCGTCTATACCGGATATACCTTTTCGCGCAAGATTTCCGCTGCGTTGGCGGGGTTCCTGCCCGGAATGATGTTGACCCAGATTGGTTATATCCCCAACATCGCGCAAAGCGACGCAACCTTACTGGGATTACGCCAGTTAATTTTTCTTTGGCCCTGTGGTCTGGCGATTATTGCTGCACTGACCATGGGTTTCTTTTATAAGCTTAACGAAGCGCGTTTCGCTTTTATTATCGAGGAAATAAATCAACGAAAAAAGAACAACACTCGTTCTGACGTAACCAATAACAATAAAAACATCGCTACTGTAAATCTTTAAACAAATCTTGCCGCTATTTCCATCCAGATGGATGGCGGCTTCCCTACGCTTAAAAAATGGATTTATGATGAAAACATTACATACTCTCATTCTGTTATCTTCAGTGATATCCACCTCTGTAGTTGCTGGCGCTTATGTCGAAAACCGGGAGGCGTATAATCTGGCATCCGATCAACAAGAGATCATGCTGCGCGTTGGCTATAACTTTGACATGGGTGCGGGCATTATGCTCACTAATACCTATACGCTCCAGCGTGAAGACGAGTTAAAACACGGCTATAACGAGATCGAGGGCTGGTATCCGCTCTTCAAACCCACGGATAAATTAACGATCCAACCTGGCGGGTTGATTACCGACAAAAGTATTGGCTCCAGCGGCGCGGTGTATCTGGACGTGAATTACAAATTTACACCGTGGTTTAATCTGACGGTGCGTAACCGCTACAACCATAATAATTACAGCTCGGTCGATTTAAATGGCGATCGAGATAATAACGATACCTATGAGATCGGCAACTACTGGAACTTTATTATTACCGATAAATTCTCGTATACCTTTGAACCCCACTATTTTATGCGGGTGAATGATTTTAATAGCAGCAATGGCAAGGATCATCACTGGGAAATTACGAATACCTTCCGTTATCGGATCAACCAGAACTGGCTGCCCTACTTCGAACTACGCTGGCTGGACCGGAACGTAGAACCCTATCACCGCGAACAAAATCAGATTCGCGTTGGGGTTAAATATTTCTTCTAATCTGTACCAGATGAGGGCCACTAAAGGCCCTCACTTAAGAAGTGAATAAACTATTTCCTGATAAATAGGCATTTTATTTTTAAATATCTGGTTAATATTAAATCTAGTACCCAAGTTATGCTCAGAGCAATCAATGATGAAAAAGCCAAATAGATAGTCACTTCATAGTTAACAAGAAAATAGTTTCTGTTATATTCATCCAAACTCAGGAAGGAATACAGCCATGAAACAAAACCTTCAATTATACTAAGCATATCTATTATCAATGGGATATAGCTAAACGTCAATAAATAAACTATACCGCCAGCAACAGTTTTATAATCCACTGGGTGGAAAAAACGCAGCATCAAAAAATATATAAAAAAACAACAAGTCACAAAATAAATTATAAACAAATCAAGATAATAACCATGTGGGTTCAGATAATATATCAAAATCGCCCATACGAATGAGACGGAAGTAGATATTATAAACAGTAAAATATAGCTAATATTTGTCATATCTATTATCCGAAACAGTAATTATGCCATAGGCTTCAAGTTGACTCCCCGGCACTTTTTGTTTATTGGCACGTAAAAGATCGCGTCTCAATTTATTAAAATCTTCTCTATGGTAAAATGTTATACAACCGTCTGAAACTCCGGTACCATCTGGCCGCAACGGATGTAATCTAAAAGAAGAGCGCTCTTGTAAATTATAGGTAAAAGGACGCTCGTTAATACCTGAAAAGTTTTCACTAGCATTTTTCACTAGTGCCCTTTTCTGATAAACTGATATATTAAGTTTTTTATATACTGAATCTTGTTCAGGAGGTTCATGAACCAAAAGAGCGCGGATATCATTTAGATAATCCGATTGACCAACACCTATATAAGACTTAAACACCACAATCGTTTTATCATTTATTAAACTGTCATTTTTAAACAATGCAAACCACTCATCGTAATTATTTACAGTGCGCCATTCCTTCTCCTTTTGTTTTAATATCGAACCAATCCCCCCAGTGGGACGATCAACGATCCAATACTTTCCAGGAGGTATTGGGCCATTTTTTCCATATAAGCATCTGGATTATTTTTTAAATGTCCTAAGCCAGAAAAAACATCATATACACCAGAACCAGCACATCTTAACTTTAATGTATTATCCTGAGAAATTTCTCGTAGGTTTAATGTACAATAAATCATTGATTCCCTCATAAATATATTAAATATGAATATATCCTCAACAAGAAAGCGCCTATTTAATAGTTATATGGACAAAAAAAAGATAGGTTGATTGAGATCGTAAAAAGGATAAAAAAAGCCCAGATAGATTTTCATCCATCTGGGCTTTACTATCAATGTAAATTATTAATCTTCTTTCGGACCACGGTTCGCGCGGCGGCGATCGTTTTCCGTCAGGTGACGTTTACGAATACGGATAGACTGCGGCGTCACTTCTACCAGTTCGTCGTCATCGATAAACTCCAGAGCTTGTTCCAGAGTCATCTTAACCGGTGGAACCAGAACCGTGGCTTCGTCAGTACCGGAAGCACGCATGTTGGTCAGTTTCTTACCGGTCAGGCAGTTTACCGTCAGGTCGTTAGAACGGCTATGAATACCGATGATCTGGCCTTCGTACACTTCGGCACCGTGACCCAGGAACAGCTTACCGCGGTCCTGCAGGCTGAACAGTGCAAACGCAACCGCTTTACCCTGACCGTTGGAGATCAGTACGCCGTTCTGGCGCTGACCCACTTCACCCGGACGTACGTCGTCGTAGTGGCTGAAGGTGGAGTACAGCAGACCGGTACCGGAGGTCATGGTCATGAATTCTGAACGGAAGCCGATCAGACCACGGCTTGGAATCACGTAGTCGAGACGTACGCGGCCTTTGCCATCTGGATTCATATTTTTCAGGTCGCCTTTACGCTCGCCCAGTGCCTGCATGACAGAACCCTGGTGCTGCTCTTCAACGTCCAGCGTCACGTTCTCGAACGGCTCTTGTTTACGACCATCGATTTCGCGGAAGATAACTTTCGGACGGGAAACCGCCATTTCGAAACCTTCACGACGCATGTTTTCGATCAGAACAGACAGGTGCAGCTCACCACGACCGGATACACGGAACGCGTCCGCATCTTCAGTTTCTTCAACACGCAGTGCAACGTTGTGCACCAGCTCTTTGTTCAGGCGGTCAAGGATCTGACGAGAGGTAACGTATTTACCTTCTTTGCCACAGAACGGAGAGGTGTTGACGTTGAAGAACATGGTGACGGTCGGTTCATCAACAGACAGTGCCGGCAGCGCTTCCACATTCTGCGGATCGCAGATGGTGTCAGAGATGTTCAGCTCGCCCAGACCGGTGATCGCGATGATGTCGCCTGCTTCTGCCAGATCGCTATCGATACGCTCCAGACCCAGGTGAGTCAGGACTTTACCGACTTTACCGTTGCGAGTTTTGCCTTCGCTATCCACGATAGTAATCTGCTGGTTCGGCTTCACTTTACCGCGTTTGATGCGGCCGATACCGATAACGCCAACGTAGTTGTTGTAGTCCAGCTGAGAGATCTGCATCTGGAACGGACCATCAAGGTCAACGTCCGGCGCAGGTACGTGGTCGACAATCGCCTGATACAGCGGGGTCATGTCTTCCGCCATATCTTCGTGATCCAGACCAGCAATACCGTTCAGCGCAGAAGCGTAGATGATCGGGAAATCCAGCTGTTCGTCGGTCGCGTCGAGGTTCACAAACAGGTCAAATACCTGATCGACAACCCAGTCCGGACGCGCGCCAGGACGGTCAACTTTGTTGATGACCACGATCGGCTTCAGGCCATGCGCAAAGGCTTTTTTGGTCACGAAGCGCGTCTGCGGCATTGGGCCGTCAAATGCGTCAACCACCAGCAGCACAGAGTCAACCATGGACATGACACGCTCAACTTCACCACCGAAGTCTGCGTGCCCAGGGGTATCAACGATGTTGATACGATAATCATTCCATTTGATAGCGGTGTTTTTCGCGAGGATGGTAATCCCACGCTCTTTCTCCAAATCGTTGGAGTCCATCACACGCTCTTGAGTTTCGGCACGAGAGTCGAACGTACCGGATTGCTGCAGCAGCTTATCAACCAGGGTAGTTTTACCATGGTCGACGTGCGCGATGATGGCGATGTTACGCAAATTTTCGATCACAACTTTGCCTCAGGCATTAGAAATAGCGCGTTATTGTACACGGATTAATCGCACTACAAAACAGGATCACAAACATCCTCCGCAAACAAGTATTGCAGAGTTTCTTTGTGATCGCTTTCACGGAGCGTTAAAAGGGTTATGCACGGTCCATTGCACCAATATGGTGCTTAATGTTCACATTAAAGCACTATACTGGTGCAACATACACGGCATGGTGCAACCCTTTTGCACGATGGTGCGCATGATAACGCCTTTTAGGGGCAATTTAAAAGTTGGCACAGATTTCGCTTTATCTTTTTTACGGCGACACGGCCAATGATTAAAGAATTGAACACCTCGTTACCACGACGACTATGACCAATCTGGAGAGTTAAGTATGTCCGCTGAACACGTTTTGACGATGCTGAATGAGCACGAAGTGAAGTTTGTTGATTTGCGCTTCACTGATACCAAAGGTAAAGAACAGCACGTCACGATTCCTGCTCATCAGGTAAATGCCGAATTCTTCGAAGAAGGCAAAATGTTTGACGGCTCTTCGATTGGTGGCTGGAAAGGCATCAACGAATCCGACATGGTGCTGATGCCGGATGCTTCTACCGCAGTCATCGACCCGTTCTTCGCGGATTCTACGCTGATCATCCGTTGTGACATCCTGGAACCTGGCACCCTGCAAGGCTATGACCGCGATCCGCGCTCTATCGCCAAGCGTGCTGAAGAATACCTGCGCTCCACCGGCATCGCGGATACCGTTCTGTTTGGGCCAGAACCAGAATTCTTCCTGTTTGACGATATCCGTTTCGGCGCGTCAATCTCCGGTTCTCACGTGGCTATCGATGACATCGAAGGCGCCTGGAACTCCTCCACCCAGTACGAAGGTGGTAACAAAGGTCACCGTCCGGCAGTAAAAGGCGGCTACTTCCCGGTTCCACCAGTAGACTCTGCTCAGGACATCCGTTCTGAAATGTGTCTGGTGATGGAGCAAATGGGCCTGGTCGTTGAAGCTCACCACCATGAAGTGGCCACTGCGGGTCAGAACGAAGTGGCAACCCGCTTCAACACCATGACCAAAAAAGCGGACGAAATTCAGATCTACAAATATGTGGTACACAACGTCGCTCACCGCTTCGGCAAAACCGCGACCTTTATGCCAAAACCGATGTTCGGCGATAACGGTTCCGGTATGCACTGCCACATGTCCCTGTCCAAGAACGGTACCAACCTGTTCTCTGGCGACAAATATGCGGGCCTGTCTGAGCAAGCGCTGTACTACATCGGCGGCGTAATCAAACACGCTAAAGCGATTAACGCCCTTGCGAACCCGACCACCAACTCATACAAGCGTCTGGTCCCGGGCTACGAAGCACCGGTTATGCTGGCTTACTCTGCCCGTAACCGTTCTGCCTCTATCCGTATTCCAGTGGTCGCGTCTCCAAAAGCACGTCGTATCGAAGTCCGTTTCCCGGATCCGGCAGCGAACCCGTACCTGTGCTTTGCAGCACTGCTGATGGCCGGTCTTGACGGCATTAAGAACAAGATCCACCCTGGCGAAGCCATGGACAAAAACCTGTACGACCTGCCGCCGGAAGAAGCGAAAGAGATCCCACAGGTTGCAGGTTCTCTGGAAGAAGCACTGAACGAGCTGAACCTGGATCGCGAGTTCCTGAAAGCGGGCGGCGTGTTCACTGATGAAGCTATCGATGCTTACATCGCGCTGCGTATTGAAGAAAACGACCGCGTACGCATGACGCCGCACCCGGTAGAGTTTGAGCTGTACTACAGCGTTTAACTGTATCTTAAAAGCCCGACGAATTTCGCGTTGCGGCAAGGCGGCAACGGAGCGAATCCCCAGGAACAGAGATAACGATGTGACTGGGGTGAGCGAAGGTAGCCAACGCAGCAGCAGCGTGAAAGGCGTCAGGTGTTTTTTAGTTGCCGTGGAAACTTTTAGCCCATCTCACGATGGGCTTTTTTCACCGTCAACAATCTGATCCTTCGCGCTTTTTCTACATAAAAAGCTATAATGCACTAAATTGGTGCAAATTTTTCAGGAGACTGCTGTATGGCAACAGGCACGCTGCCCGATGCTGGGCAGATCCTCAATTCTTTAATCAACAGCATCTTACTGGTCGACGATGAGCTGGCGGTGCATTACGCCAACCCGGCCGCGCAGCAGTTACTCGCCCAAAGCTCCCGCAAACTGTTTGGTACGCCGCTTCCTGAACTCCTGAGCTATTTTTCTTTGAATATCGAACTGATGCGTGAAAGCTTAGAGGCGGGACAAGGGTTTACCGACAATGAGGTCACGTTGGTGATTGATGGGCGTTCACACATTCTTTCGCTCACCGCGCAGCGTTTGCCAGACGGCCAGATCCTGCTCGAAATGGCGCCGATGGATAATCAGCGCCGCCTGAGCCAGGAGCAGCTACAGCACGCTCAGCAGGTCGCTGCGCGCGATCTGGTGCGAGGACTGGCACACGAGATTAAAAACCCGCTCGGTGGCTTACGCGGCGCTGCACAGCTATTAAGTAAAGCCCTGCCCGACCCGGCGCTGCTGGAATACACCAAAGTCATTATTGAACAGGCTGATCGACTGCGTAATCTGGTCGACAGGCTGTTGGGCCCGCAGATGCCGGGAACGCATGTCACGGAAAGTATTCATAAGGTGGCAGAGCGCGTGGTGGCGCTGGTTTCTATGGAATTACCGGCCAACGTCACGCTGGTCCGCGATTACGATCCCAGCCTACCGGAATTGCCGCACGACCCGGAACAGATCGAGCAGGTGTTGTTGAATATTGTCCGTAATGCATTGCAGGCTCTGGGGTCAGACGGTGGGGAGATTGTGCTACGTACCCGTACCGCGTTCCAGCTCACGCTGCACGGCGAGCGCTATCGCCTGGCGGCGCGTATCGACGTCGAAGATAACGGGCCGGGGATTCCTTCCCACTTACAGGATACGCTGTTTTACCCCATGGTCAGCGGCCGCGAAGGCGGCACCGGGCTGGGATTATCCATCGCCCGTAATTTGATCGATCAGCATTCCGGCAAAATTGAATTTACCAGTTGGCCAGGTCATACCGAGTTCTCGGTTTATCTGCCGATTCGGAAATAGAGGTGCTTATGCAACGAGGGATAGTCTGGGTAGTCGATGACGATAGTTCCATCCGTTGGGTGCTTGAACGTGCTCTCGCCGGGGCGGGTCTGAGTTGTACGACCTTTGAAAACGGTAACGACGTGCTGGGTGCGCTGGCGAGCAAAACGCCGGACGTGCTGTTGTCCGACATTCGCATGCCTGGAATGGACGGGCTGGCGCTGTTAAAACAGATTAAACAGCGTCATCCAATGCTTCCGGTCATCATAATGACTGCGCATTCCGATCTGGATGCTGCCGTCAGCGCCTATCAGCAAGGGGCGTTTGATTATCTGCCGAAACCCTTTGATATCGATGAAGCGGTAGCGCTGGTTGAACGCGCCATCAGCCATTATCAGGAACAGCAGCAGCCGCGCAATATTCAGATCAACGGCCCGACAACCGACATCATCGGTGAAGCGCCGGCCATGCAGGATGTATTTCGTATTATCGGGCGGCTCTCGCGTTCCTCCATCAGCGTGTTGATTAACGGGGAGTCCGGGACGGGTAAAGAACTGGTCGCCCATGCCCTGCACCGCCACAGCCCACGCGCCAAAGCGCCGTTTATCGCGCTCAACATGGCGGCGATTCCGAAAGATTTGATCGAATCCGAGCTGTTTGGTCATGAAAAAGGGGCATTTACCGGAGCGAATACCATTCGTCAGGGACGCTTCGAACAGGCCGATGGTGGCACGCTGTTTCTTGATGAGATTGGCGATATGCCGCTGGATGTGCAGACCCGTCTTTTGCGCGTATTAGCCGACGGACAGTTTTATCGCGTTGGCGGCTATGCGCCAGTGAAGGTGGACGTGCGAATCATCGCCGCGACTCACCAGAACCTGGAACTGCGTGTGCAGGAAGGCAAGTTTCGTGAGGATTTATTCCATCGTCTGAACGTCATCCGCGTACACCTGCCGCCGTTGCGCGAGCGCCGGGAGGATATTCCGCGCCTGGCCCGCCACTTCCTGCAGGTTGCAGCGCGCGAACTGGGCGTAGAAGCTAAGTTATTGCACCCGGAAACCGAAGCGGCGCTGACGCGGCTGGCATGGCCGGGTAACGTTCGCCAACTGGAAAATACCTGTCGCTGGTTAACCGTAATGGCGGCTGGACAAGAGGTATTAATTCAGGATCTCCCCGCTGAACTGTTCGAAGCCACCGCGCCCGAAAGCCCGTCGCATCTCCAGCCGGACAGTTGGGCCACGCTTCTGGCGCAGTGGGCGGATCGGGCGCTGCGATCCGGTCATCAAAACCTGCTGTCGGAAGCACAACCTGAAATGGAGCGCACGTTGCTGACCACAGCACTACGCCATACACAGGGCCATAAACAGGAAGCGGCACGCTTGCTCGGATGGGGGCGTAATACCCTGACGCGTAAGTTGAAAGAGCTGGGAATGGAGTAACGTCACACGGTTGTGTAAAGATTAATAATTGAGCGCAAATTGCCGTTATTTTGCACTTTACTGTTCCGATGAGTTCAGTATGATCGTGCCCGGCAAACGGGGGACAAAACATGCTGGAATCGATTATAAATCTGCTATCAAGCGGAGCGGTCGACAGCCATACGCCACAAACTGCGGTTGCCGCAGTACTGTGCGCCGCGCTGGTTGGGCTGTTCAGCTAACACTGTGCCGGATGGCGCTATGCTTATCTGGCTTACAGGCAACATCAATCGTAGGCCCGGTAAGCGTTAGCGCCACCGGGCAACGTTTTTATATCACGCGTGAGAACTGCTGCATCCGCGCTTTTTGGCGCAGATACGCATCAAAGCACATGCAAATGTTGCGAATCAGCAGACGCCCTTTCGGCGTGACCTGAATCCCCTTCGTTGTCACATCCACCAGCCCATCTTTCGCCAGCGGCGCCAACAGCTTCAGGTCTTCGGCAAAATAATCCGCGAAGTTCAGATCCCACTGCTGCTCAACTGCGGCAGTGTCGAGACGGAAATTGCAGATAAGCGACTTGATGACGTCACGACGGATACAGTCATCGCGAGTCAGCGCGATACCGCGCCATAAGGCATTTCCCTGCTCATCCACCTGCTGATAGTAGAGTTTCAGCTCTTTCTGGTTCTGGGCATAGCAATCGCCAATCATACTGATGGCAGAAACGCCCATCCCCAGCAGATCGGTGTCACCCTGGGTGGTATATCCCTGAAAATTACGGTGGAGAACGCCTTCGCGCTGGGCAATCGCCAGTTCGTCATCCGGGCGGGCAAAATGGTCCATACCAATAAACTGATAGCCGGTCTCTGTCAGCGAGGAGATGGTTTCCTGCAAAATATCCAGCTTCTGCTGCGCGCTGGGCAGATCGGCATCTTTTATTTTGCGCTGCGCGGCAAACAGCGTCGGCAAATGCGCATAGTTAAAGACGCTCAGACGATCGGGGCTTAATTCCGCAACCCGCTTCAGGGTAAAGGCGAAACTTTCCGGCGTCTGTTTAGGTAAACCGTAGATCAGATCGATATTGGTCGACGTAAAGCCAATGTCACGTGCGTGATTGAGCAGCGCAAAAATAAACTCCTCATCCTGCTCACGGTTAACCAGTCGCTGGACCTCTTTGTTGAAGTCCTGCACGCCCATGCTGAGACGATTAAAGCCTTCCGCGCGTAAATGATCGAGCACATCCAGCTCAATCTCACGGGGATCGACTTCGATCGAAATCTCCGCATCCGCATTGAAGTGGAAATGATTTCGCAGCAGCGCCATCAGGCGACTGATTTGCGCTTTATTCAGGTAAGTCGGCGTGCCGCCGCCCCAGTGCAGTTGGCTGACCTTGCGTCCGGCAAACAGCGGCGCACGGTGCAGAATTTCCTGTTCGAGTGCATCCAGATACTGATCGGCCTTATGCTGCTGACGGGTCACAATCTTATTGCAGCCGCAGAAGTAGCAGAGCTTGTGGCAAAACGGGATATGGACGTAAAGCGAGAGCGGACGCTCAGGATAGCGCGCGACAGCCTGTAAAAATGCCGGTTCGCCAAACGCATCAGAAAATTCCAGCGCGGTCGGGTACGAGGTATAGCGCGGCCCGGAATAGTTATATTTCTGGATCAGGGCCTGATCCCAGTCTATTTGTTGTTCTGACATGCTCACTCCTTCCGATGGCGTCTCTGGCGGGTACGGCGTACCGGCCGCACTCCATTTCGAGTACTAAGCCGGCTGCGCAGCCACTTCTGTCGCCGCGACAACCGCTGTAGTTTAACGAATAACCACACCAGATAACATATAACCGGAAGGGTTATAAGCAGGACGGGCAGGCCCACGGTGTAAACCGTTAGTTACCGCCACGCAGCAGGCGCATCATATCTTCCTGCTTCTCATCATCTTCCTCTTCTTCGTCATCATCGTAGGAGAGGCCCAGCTTCTGCATCAGTTCATCGATGCGATCCAGTTTGGCATCCACCCAGGACTGATCTTCCGCGCTCAAGGTTTCGCCTGCTTCAAGACGTTCTAACAGCGCATCCAGGCGCTCATCTGTTTCCAGTAAATCCAACTCAGCCTGCGGTGAAAGCATAGGTTTCTCGCTCTTCGGTTTGTGCTGTTTGGTGACTTTTTCGGTCACGCCCAATGGAATAGGGGTTTTACTGCCGATGCGTGGATCTTTCTGTTGGTTCTTGTTTTTACCGCCTGACGCCGCGTCACCACCGGTCGCACGGCTACCCGCCGCGTGTCCACGGTGTTTTTTCTGACGCTTGCGGTCACGAGCTTCCTGATTCAGCTCTTCGCGGGTTTTACGGCGTGCCTTTGCAGGGCCTTTGCCGCGTGGTGTAGAAGTGGATTTCATAGTGATTCGTCTTTGGCTGTTTTATTCAGTATATAATTGCGCCGGAATCTAGCAGAAATAAAGAAAAAAGGCGACAGATTGCTCTGTCGCCTTTTCACCTTACTCACAACCCTGAACGGGTCCTACATTCCCTGTCGGCTATCAACGCACCCTGTTTTTCCGTCAGCCTGGAACATTCCGTGTCTTTTCCGTTTCCGTATACCAACGTCTCCGAACGTCTGTCATCCTGACAATCCTGTGTCTTCGCCTCCTGGCGCTCCTGACCCTCATCCTGAGTCGTCTTCCTGTACAGCTATCCTCGCTATGGGGGTTACTCTACTCTTTTGGAGTAAAGTAACAAGTCGTTGGCCGCACAGTTCAGCCATTTTCAGAATATTACATACCTTTTAATAGTATGATTTAGTTGATTTATTTAATTATTTTCTCTGCAATTACTCTGAAATTTCGTATAAGAACAATCGGCAATGTCTCACAATATGCAGGGTTTTTACTCACAACAGACCCATGTCGAAAAATCAGTCTTTTGCTCCTGTTCAGGTATAATCGCGGCAAAGCTTTGACTGACGGAGACGACCGCTTTGATTAACCTGAATTATCAACAGACGCACTTTGTGATGAGCGCGCCTGATATTCGCCATTTACCTTCCGATACGGGGATTGAAGTGGCATTTGCTGGCCGTTCCAACGCAGGTAAGTCCAGCGCGCTGAATACGCTGACCAATCAGAAGAGCCTGGCGCGGACTTCGAAAACGCCTGGCCGCACTCAATTGATTAACCTGTTTGAAGTGGTCGACGGCAAACGCCTTGTTGACCTGCCCGGCTATGGTTACGCCGAAGTGCCGGAAGAGATGAAGCGCAAGTGGCAACGCGCGCTGGGTGAATATCTGGAAAAACGCCAGAGCCTGCAGGGACTGGTGGTGCTGATGGATATTCGCCACCCGCTAAAAGATCTTGACCAGCAGATGGTCCAGTGGGCCGTCGAGAGCAACATCCAGGTTCTGGTGCTGCTGACGAAAGCGGACAAACTGGCGAGCGGGGCGCGTAAGGCCCAACTGAATATGGTCCGTGAAGCGGTATTAGCCTTTAACGGCGATGTGCAGGTTGAGACCTTCTCATCGCTGAAAAAGCAGGGCGTGGATAAATTACGGCAGAAGCTGGACAGTTGGTTTAACGAACTGGCGCCGGTGGAAGAGGATCAGGGCGGGGAGTAATTCATCGCGACGCCGGATAGCGACGCGGTGCGTCTTATCCGGTCTGGCACGCCGACCCTATCTTTCGCCCATAAAAAACGCCCCAGTCAGAAACTGACTGGGGCGGCTAAAATATTCAGCCAAATCCGATTACGTGAAGTAAAAGGTCTGAAAGATAGAACATCTTACCTCTGTACCCTACGCGAATAACTTTACTCTTTTTTGAGCAGCTCAGAAAGCACTTTTTGTAATTTTTTTTCATTCTTTACATAGGGAATTCCAATACCCATCACAAAAATCGCGCACTTATGTTGCTTAATTACGAAAAAAGCGCGTTATCTCGCGAGCACTTAGTGCGCCTGATCCCAGTTTTCACCACTTCCAACTTCCACCAGCAGCGGTACATCAATGCGTGTGCAGTTCTCCATCAACTGATGGATCTTTTTCGCTACCGTGTCCAGGTCGTCTTTGTGTACTTCAAACACCAGTTCATCGTGTACCTGCATGATCATACGCACGCGCGGTTTTTCCATTTCCAGCCAGCCATCGACCGCAATCATCGCCCGTTTGATAATATCGGCAGCGGTTCCTTGCATCGGGGCGTTAATCGCCGCACGCTCCGCACCCGCTCGACGCGCGCCGTTGCTGGATTTAATATCCGGCAGATAGAGACGACGGCCTTCCAGCGTTTCAACGTAGCCCTGCTCTTTTGCCTGAGCGCGAGTGCGTTCCATATACTCCAGCACGCCGGGATAACGTTCAAAATAGAGGTCCATGTATTTCTGCGCTTCTTTACGCGGAATGTTCAACTGGCGCGCCAGACCGAACGCACTCATACCGTAGATCAGACCAAAGTTGATCGCTTTCGCGCTGCGACGCTGTTCGCTGGTCACGGTCTCCAGCGGCAGACCAAACACTTCGGCGGCAGTGGCGCGGTGAATGTCCTTCCCTTCGGCAAACGCCATCAGCAGCCCTTTGTCGCGTGAAAGGTGCGCCATAATACGCAATTCAATCTGCGAATAGTCCGCAGAAACAATCAGGTAATCCTTCGGCGGGATAAATGCCTGGCGGATACGACGCCCTTCTTCATTACGTACCGGAATGTTTTGCAGGTTCGGATCGGTCGATGACAAACGGCCCGTCGCGGTCACGGCCTGATGATAAGAGGTGTGCACACGCCCGGTTTTCGGGTTAATCATCAGCGGGAGTTTGTCGGTGTAGGTCGATTTCAGCTTCGCCAGACCGCGATACTCAAGAATCACTTTAGGTAGCGGGTAATCCAGCGCCAGTTCTTCCAGCACTTCTTCAGAGGTTGACGGCGCGCCGCCTGGGGTTTTCTTCAGCGGCTTAATGCCCTGTTTTTCGAATAGGATCGTCTGCAACTGCTTGGTTGAAGAAAGGTTAAATACTTCTCCTGCAATCTCATGGGCTTTCTGTTCCAGCTCCGCCAGACGGAGCGTGATCTCCTCGGAGTGCTTGTGCAGCACCGCGGGGTCGATCTTCACACCGTTACGCTCTACACGAGATAACACCGGTACCAGTGGCATTTCGATGTTTTCAAAGACGTTCAGCGGCCCTTTGTGCTGCTGCAGCTCTGGCCACATTTTCAGATGCAGCTGTAAGGTGACATCGGCATCTTCTGCCGCGTAACGTCCCGCCTCTTCCAGCGCAATCTGATTAAAGGTTAGTTGGTTCTTCCCTTTACCCGCAATCTCTTCAAAAGTGATGGTTTTATGTTTCAGCCAGCGATCGGACAAACTGTCCATATCGTGACGTCCGGCAACGCTGTTCAGAATGTACGACTCGAGCATGGTATCAAAAGCGATGCCGCGCAGTTCGATACCATAATTCGCCAGAATGCCGCGATCGTACTTGAGATTTTGCCCGACCTTACGCGCGTTTTCATCTTCCAGGAGCGGCTTGAGCATCGCCAGCGCACGGTCGCGGGAGATTTGATCCGGCGCATCCAGATAGTCATGCGCCACTGGCACATAAGCCGCCACTCCCGGCTCAATAGCGAATGAGAGCCCTACCAGGTTGGCGGAGATGTTATCCAGACTGTCGGTTTCGGTATCGAAGGCAAACACTGGCGCTTTTTTCAGCTTCGCAATCCACGTTTCCAGCGTCGCTTCATCGAGAATGGTCACGTAATTCTCATAAGAAAGTACGACAGCGGCTTCTTCCGGGGCTTCATCAATGACAATCGTTTCCTGCGGTTTTACCGCCGGTTTTGCCCCTTTTGCTTGTAACCACTTGCCCGCTTCGACATCAGCGGTCCAGCGCTTGAATTCATACTTTTTAAACAGCCCAACCAGTTCGTCAGCCTGGGGTTGTTGCACTTCCAGTTGTTCGCAGGTCAGTTCCAGCTCAACGTCTGTTTTGATCGTCGCCAGTTTATAGGAGAGGTATGCCACCTCTTTGTTTTGCTCAAGTTTACCCGCCATAGTTTTCGCACCGCGGAACGTCAACCCGGCAATTTTATCGGACTCAGCATAAAGAGTATCCAGGCCACCCAGCCCCTGTAGCAATGCCTGCGCGGTCTTTTCCCCGACCCCCGGTACGCCCGGAATGTTATCGGAGGAATCGCCCATTAGCGCCAGGAAATCGATGATCAGTTCCGGCGGCACGCCGTATTTTGTCACCACCTCATCTGGACCAAGAATGGTGTTGGTCATGGTATTGATGAGTGTGATATTTGGCGTGACCAGTTGGGCCATGTCTTTATCGCCGGTACTGATCAGCACCGGGCGCCCCATTTTTTCTGCCTCACGCGCCAGGGTACCAATAACATCGTCCGCCTCCACGCCAGATACAGCCAGCAGCGGTAGCCCCATCGCCTTCACCATGGCATGCAGCGGTTCGATCTGCGCCCGCAGATCGTCCGGCATCGGCGGGCGATGCGATTTGTAATGCTCGAATAATTCGTCACGGAAGGTTTTACCCTTGGCATCAAATACCACTGCGGCATGCGTTGGCTGATATTGCATGATCAGGCTGCGCAGCATATTGAGGACACCGTACATCGCGCCTGTCGGTTCGCCTGCGCTGTTGGTCAGCGGCGGAAACGCATGGTATGCGCGATAGAGATAAGAGGAGCCATCTACAAGGATAAGTGGGTTTTCTGGGATCTGAACCATAATGTCCGTGCCTGTTTATCAGATTATGGATAAAGGATGCCACAGACAGGATGAAAACATGAGTTTTTCACCACATTTGTCGTAATTCTTTTGCAGATCTTCTGGATCGCTCGCAAAGCCGCCTGTGGATAACTTTGTGAATAATTAATTTTCATCGCATTAATTTCAAAACGATGCGTTAACCATCATTTATAATATTCTTTAAATTCAATTAATTAGAAAAACGACAGAATAAACCCTTTATGTTTTCATTGAATTACTGAATGTGGATAGATATGGCGTGTTTTTCTCTGTCGCGAAGAACCGTCATTTGAGTCATTTTCTGATAAAATCAGCCCCCTTGCGCGACTTTAGCGTACTGTTTATGGCTAATCCTTTGAATAATTTAATCATGGCGAGATTACTCGCTACAGTCACCCTGTTGCTGAGCATTGCATTGACCATTGTGGTCACAATTTTGTGCTCCGTACCGATCATTCTGGCCGGACTGGTAAAGCTCCTGCTGCCCGTTCCGTTCGTCTGGCGCAAGGTATCTCTGTTTTGTAATTTCATGATGTATTGCTGGTGTGAAGGCCTCGCCCTGCTGTTGCATCTCAATCCATGGCTGAAATGGGATGTGCAGGGCCTGGAAGGACTGAGCAAGAAAAACTGGTATCTGCTGGTGTGTAATCATCACAGCTGGGCGGACATCGTGGTACTGTGCGTACTCTTTCGCAAGCACATTCCTATGAACAAGTACTTCCTTAAGCAACAGTTGGCCTGGGTACCTTTTATCGGCCTCGCCTGCTGGGCACTGGATATGCCATTTATGAAGCGCTATTCGCGCGCTTATCTCCTGCGCCACCCGGAACGCCGCGGTAAAGATGTCGAGACTACCCGTCGGTCCTGCGAGAAATTCCGCGCGCATCCCACCACGATCGTTAATTTCGTCGAGGGCTCCCGCTTTACCGAAGAAAAACGTCAGCAGACCCGCTCGCCGTATCAACACCTGTTGCCACCAAAGGCGGCGGGCATTGCGATGGCGCTGAATGTGTTAGGTTCGCAGTTCGATAAATTACTTAATGTTACGCTGTGCTATCCGGAAAACGACCGTACGCCCTTCTTCGATATGCTGAGCGGGAAACTCACGCGCATAGTGGTTCGCGTGGACATGCAACCCATTCAGGAAGAACTGCACGGCGACTACGTTAACGATAAAGGATTTAAGCGTCGTTTCCAGCTATGGCTGAATACGCTATGGAGCGAAAAAGACGTGTTAATAGAAGAGATTAAAGCGACAACTAAAAACGCCGGTCACTGACCGGCGCTGCTTTTATTTCTTACCGACCAGGTATTTCACCGTGTCAGCATATTGCTGAACAAAGATATCCATGCTGCTGGTATCCATGCCCTGCGGATTCACCTGATATTTACCGTTAACAAACATCGCCGGCACGCCCTGCAGTTGCAGATCGGCAGCAGCTTTTTCCTGCTGCGCAACCAGTGATTTCACGACAAAGCTGTTCCACGCGGCATCGTAATCTTCGCCTTTAATACCGGCATCCACGAACACTTTACGGATATCTGCAACGCTCTGCACGGTCTGGGTTTTCTGTACCCCTTCAAACATCGGCACAGTCACTTTATCTTCTACGCCCAGTGCCATCGCGACGGCCCACGCTTGCGTCAGATCCTTGCCCAACGGGCCCAGGAACTCAACGTGGTATTTGGTCATTTTGACGCCTTCAGGAAGTTTTTTCTTCACATTCTCAGAAACATGAAGGACTTCTTCAAACTGGTAGCAGTGTGGGCAATAGAAAGAGAAGAACTCCAGCACCTGCGGTTCACCGGCAACGGGCTTTTCCAGGGTGGTATACTGCTTACCATCCTCGAATTGCGCTGCCGATGCGCTAAAAGCTAAAACCATACCAGCCAGCGCCAGCCAAATCTTTTTCATGATTACGTCTCCGATTAATACATGGGTGTTAATTGTAATGGGGGTTCTTGCAGGACTTTTGCCTGCTCGATAAATGTCGCGGTCTGTCGTTGCCAGTAATCTTCCCCAGTTAACCACGGGAAGTTTTTAGGAAACGCAGGATCGTCCCAACGACGCATCAGCCAGGCAAGATAATAAACCAAACGCATAGCACGTAAAGGTTCAATCAGTTCAATTTCAGATGTTTCGAACTCACTAACTTCTTCATAAGCTTCAATAATCGTTTCAAGCTGCATACGTTGCTCAGCTTTATCACCATTAAGAAGCATCCACAGATCCTGAATGGCAGGACCGTTGCGGGAATCATCTAAATCGACAAACAGCGGCCCCTCGCGCCAGAGGATATTTCCAGCGTGGCAGTCGCCATGTAGACGAAGGCTGTCAAAATTTGTATGCCACCGCTCAGTGACGGCCGCAATCAGTGTATCCGTCGCTTTCAGAAATGCGGCCTTTTGTGCGGACGGAATGAGTTGGGCGTGCTCGAAGAGTTTACGCGGCTCGACGAGGTATTCGTCCAGCCCGATGGTCGGTCGCCAGGTAAATGGCTGCTTACGGCCGGTCTGATGAAGACGCCCCAGATAACGGCCCACCGCTTCCATTTGATCGATATTGTCCGCTTCGAACTGTCGACCTCCTACACTTGGAAAAATCGCGTAGTGGAACCCCTGATGCGATAATAGCGTCTGACCATTAAAAGCCAACGGCGCAGCAACCGGGACTTCATCCTCAAGCAGCTCAATCGCAAACTGATGCTCTTCCAGGATCTGATCAACTGACCAGCGCTCAGGGCGATAAAATTTAACGACAAAACGCCGACGGTCTTCATCCTGGAACTGATAGACACGGTTTTCATAGCTGTTAAGCGGGGTAAGACCAGAATCCACCCGGATCCCCTGCTCAAACAGCGCATCCATGATGGTATCCGGGTGTAATGTCTGGAAATTGAAAGTGTTGTTATTCATCCCATCATCCGGAAAATACGTCGAATGATTCAGGATATCATTTCATAACAGCTTCGGTGGCCCCGCTTACAAGCTTTTACTCTTTAATTACGCCACGAGCGCGCAACAGCGCCGTCTTGAAATCTTCCTCGTAATCTTTCTGAATACCGGGAATAACCGCGTCTTTTGCAGAGTCGCGCATTTTCAGGTGATAGATCAGAATGTCGTCGGTTAAATCCGCCAGTTCACCGTCAAAACCTGACTCTTTCGCCAGTTTCTGCAAAAATTGCATCAGGTTAAGGTCGGGCTCTTTTTGCCAGGCTGGCTGGAGGAGTTCAATAACTTCATTCAGGCGTTTACATTTCATGGTCATGCTCCTTACTCTTGAGACAGACACGTTAGCAGGGTCAATCCCACAATAAAAGAGGCGATATCAGTGAATCAGGATAGTGCAATAACAGGGGTTGTACTGGCTGGCGGAAAGGCCAGGCGAATGGGGGGCATTGATAAAGGCTTGCTTGAGCTTAAAGGGAAACCGCTGTGGAAACATGTCGCCGATACGCTGTTATCCCAACTGGAAACGGTGGTTGTGAATGCCAATCGGCATCAGGAAATTTATCGCTCGGGTGGCCTGAAAGTCATTTCAGATGTGATGGCGGATTTTCCCGGCCCGTTGGCGGGCATGCTTTCTGTTTTCCAACAGGAGGCGGGCGACTGGTTTCTGTTCTGCCCCTGTGATACCCCTTTTATCCCGCAGACGCTGGCAGCCCGCTTACGTGCCCGGTGCAATCAGGCACCGGTGGTATGGGTGCATGATGGAGAGCGCGATCATCCCACCATTGCGCTGGTTCACCGTTCAGTCCAGCCATTTTTGCAGCGCTATTTACAGTCTGGCGAGCGGCGGGTCATGGTTTTTATGCGTCAGGCAGGTGGGCATGCCGTTGACTTCAGCGACTGCAAGGAAGCGTTTGTGAATGTGAATACCCTTGAGGAGCTTGATAAATGGCAGGAAAAACCATGATCCCTCTACTGGCTATCGCCGCGTGGAGCGGAACGGGAAAAACGACACTGCTCAGGAAGCTAATCCCGGCGCTGTGCGCCGCCGGGATCCGCCCCGGACTTATCAAACATACGCATCATGATATGGATGTGGATAAGCCAGGCAAAGACAGCTACGAGCTACGCAAAGCAGGAGCGGCGCAAACGTTGGTCGCCAGTCAGCAACGTTGGGCATTAATGACTGAGACACCTGAAGAACCCGAACTGAATCTGGCGTACCTGGTCAGCAGGATGGATCATGCCACGCTGGATCTGGTGCTGGTTGAGGGATTTAAGCATGAGGCCGTGCCTAAGATCCTGCTGTTCAGAAGCGATGCAGGGCATGATTTCAGCGAATTAACGCTGGATGAGCATGTGATTGCGGTAGCCAGTGATGTTGTATTGCCGCTTGACGTTCCGGTGCTGGATTTAAATGATGTAGATGTGATTGCGAAGTTTATTGTGGCGTGGTGTGCGATTTGACGACTTGCCGGGTGGCGGTTTCGCCTTACCCGGCCTACAAAATTCGGTGATCCAGAAACGCAAAAAGCCCATCCGTCAGGATGGGCTCTTCACTTGTTTGATGCCTGGCAGTTCCCTACTCTCGCATGGGGAGACCCCACACTACCATCGGCGCTACGGCGTTTCACTTCTGAGTTCGGCATGGGGTCAGGTGGGACCACCGCGCTACAGCCGCCAGGCAAATTCTGTTTATTAACCCGCCTTTCGCCGGTTAATCTAATCTGTAATCACGCTGAAAATTTTCTCTCAATCCGCCAAAACAGCTTCGGCGTTGTAAGGTTAAGCCTCACGGTTCATTAGTACCGGTTAGCTCAACGCATCGCTGCGCTTACACACCCGGCCTATCAACGTCGTCGTCTTCAACGTTCCTTCAGGACCCTTAAAGGGTCAGGGAGAACTCATCTCGGGGCAAGTTTCGTGCTTAGATGCTTTCAGCACTTATCTCTTCCGCATTTAGCTACCGGGCAGTGCCATTGGCATGACAACCCGAACACCAGTGATGCGTCCACTCCGGTCCTCTCGTACTAGGAGCAGCCCCCCTCAATTCTCCAGCGCCCACGGCAGATAGGGACCGAACTGTCTCACGACGTTCTAAACCCAGCTCGCGTACCACTTTAAATGGCGAACAGCCATACCCTTGGGACCTACTTCAGCCCCAGGATGTGATGAGCCGACATCGAGGTGCCAAACACCGCCGTCGATATGAACTCTTGGGCGGTATCAGCCTGTTATCCCCGGAGTACCTTTTATCCGTTGAGCGATGGCCCTTCCATTCAGAACCACCGGATCACTAAGACCTGCTTTCGCACCTGCTCGCGCCGTCACGCTCGCAGTCAAGCTAGCTTATGCCTTTGCACTAACCTCCTGATGTCCGACCAGGATTAGCTAACCTTCGTGCTCCTCCGTTACTCTTTAGGAGGAGACCGCCCCAGTCAAACTACCCACCAGACACTGTCCGCAACCCGGATTACGGGCCCACGTTAGAACACCAGCCATTAAAGGGTGGTATTTCAAGGATGGCTCCACACGAACTGGCGTCCGCGCTTCAAAGCCTCCCACCTATCCTACACATCAAGGACCAGTGTTCAGTGTCAAGCTATAGTAAAGGTTCACGGGGTCTTTCCGTCTTGCCGCGGGTACACTGCATCTTCACAGCGAGTTCAATTTCACTGAGTCTCGGGTGGAGACAGCCTGGCCATCATTACGCCATTCGTGCAGGTCGGAACTTACCCGACAAGGAATTTCGCTACCTTAGGACCGTTATAGTTACGGCCGCCGTTTACCGGGGCTTCGATCAAGAGCTTCTCCTTACGGATAACCCCATCAATTAACCTTCCGGCACCGGGCAGGCGTCACACCGTATACGTCCACTTTCGTGTTTGCACAGTGCTGTGTTTTTAATAAACAGTTGCAGCCAGCTGGTATCTTCGACTGATTTCAGCTCCACGAGTAAATCGCTTCACCTACATATCAGCGTGCCTTCTCCCGAAGTTACGGCACCATTTTGCCTAGTTCCTTCACCCGAGTTCTCTCAAGCGCCTTGGTATTCTCTACCTGACCACCTGTGTCGGTTTGGGGTACGATCTGATGTTACCTGATGCTTAGAGGCTTTTCCTGGAAGCAGGGCATTTGTCACTTCAGCACCGTAGTGCCTCGTCATCACGCCTCAGTGTTAAAGTGAACCGGATTTACCTGGAACACACACCTACACGCTTAAACCGGGACAACCGTCGCCCGGCCAACATAGCCTTCTCCGTCCCCCCTTCGCAGTAACACCTGGTACAGGAATATTAACCTGTTTCCCATCGACTACGCCTTTCGGCCTCGCCTTAGGGGTCGACTCACCCTGCCCCGATTAACGTTGGACAGGAACCCTTGGTCTTCCGGCGAGCGGGCTTTTCACCCGCTTTATCGTTACTTATGTCAGCATTCGCACTTCTGATACCTCCAGCATGCCTCACAGCACACCTTCACAGGCTTACAGAACGCTCCCCTACCCAACAACACTTAGTGTCGCTGCCGCAGCTTCGGTGCATGGTTTAGCCCCGTTACATCTTCCGCGCAGGCCGACTCGACCAGTGAGCTATTACGCTTTCTTTAAATGATGGCTGCTTCTAAGCCAACATCCTGGCTGTCTGAGCCTTCCCACATCGTTTCCCACTTAACCATGACTTTGGGACCTTAGCTGGCGGTCTGGGTTGTTTCCCTCTTCACGACGGACGTTAGCACCCGCCGTGTGTCTCCCGTGATAACATTCTCCGGTATTCGCAGTTTGCATCGGGTTGGTAAGCCGGGATGGCCCCCTAGCCGAAACAGTGCTCTACCCCCGGAGATGAATTCACGAGGCGCTACCTAAATAGCTTTCGGGGAGAACCAGCTATCTCCCGGTTTGATTGGCCTTTCACCCCCAGCCACAAGTCATCCGCTAATTTTTCAACATTAGTCGGTTCGGTCCTCCAGTTAGTGTTACCCAACCTTCAACCTGCCCATGGCTAGATCACCGGGTTTCGGGTCTATACCCTGCAACTTAACGCCCAGTTAAGACTCGGTTTCCCTTCGGCTCCCCTATTCGGTTAACCTTGCTACAGAATATAAGTCGCTGACCCATTATACAAAAGGTACGCAGTCACCCCATTAAAGAGGCTCCCACTGCTTGTACGTACACGGTTTCAGGTTCTTTTTCACTCCCCTCGCCGGGGTTCTTTTCGCCTTTCCCTCACGGTACTGGTTCACTATCGGTCAGTCAGGAGTATTTAGCCTTGGAGGATGGTCCCCCCATATTCAGACAGGATACCACGTGTCCCGCCCTACTCATCGAGCTCACAGCACATGCAATTTTGTGTACGGGGCTGTCACCCTGTATCGCCGGCCTTTCCAGACCGTTCCACTACCACACATGCTGATTCAGGCTCTGGGCTGCTCCCCGTTCGCTCGCCGCTACTGGGGGAATCTCGGTTGATTTCTTTTCCTCGGGGTACTTAGATGTTTCAGTTCCCCCGGTTCGCCTCGTTAACCTATGGATTCAGTTAACGATAGTGCAACGAATTGCACTGGGTTTCCCCATTCGGACATCGCCGGTTATAACGGTTCATATCACCTTACCGACGCTTTTCGCAGATTAGCACGTCCTTCATCGCCTCTGACTGCCAGGGCATCCACCGTGTACGCTTAGTCGCTTAACCTCACAACCCGAAGATGTTTC
>NZ_LIFT01000029.1:0-35350 GCF_001297795.1 Citrobacter sp. CtB7.12
TTTTCATCAGACAATCTGTGTGGGCACTACAAAGGCAGGTTCTTTAAGGTAAGGAGGTGATCCAACCGCAGGTTCCCCTACGGTTACCTTGTTACGACTTCACCCCAGTCATGAATCACAAAGTGGTAAGCGCCCTCCCGAAGGTTAAGCTACCTACTTCTTTTGCAACCCACTCCCATGGTGTGACGGGCGGTGTGTACAAGGCCCGGGAACGTATTCACCGTGGCATTCTGATCCACGATTACTAGCGATTCCGACTTCATGGAGTCGAGTTGCAGACTCCAATCCGGACTACGACATACTTTATGAGGTCCGCTTGCTCTCGCGAGGTCGCTTCTCTTTGTATATGCCATTGTAGCACGTGTGTAGCCCTGGTCGTAAGGGCCATGATGACTTGACGTCATCCCCACCTTCCTCCAGTTTATCACTGGCAGTCTCCTTTGAGTTCCCGGCCGGACCGCTGGCAACAAAGGATAAGGGTTGCGCTCGTTGCGGGACTTAACCCAACATTTCACAACACGAGCTGACGACAGCCATGCAGCACCTGTCTCACAGTTCCCGAAGGCACCAAGGCATCTCTGCCAAGTTCTGTGGATGTCAAGACCAGGTAAGGTTCTTCGCGTTGCATCGAATTAAACCACATGCTCCACCGCTTGTGCGGGCCCCCGTCAATTCATTTGAGTTTTAACCTTGCGGCCGTACTCCCCAGGCGGTCTATTTAACGCGTTAGCTCCGGAAGCCACGCCTCAAGGGCACAACCTCCAAATAGACATCGTTTACGGCGTGGACTACCAGGGTATCTAATCCTGTTTGCTCCCCACGCTTTCGCACCTGAGCGTCAGTCTTCGTCCAGGGGGCCGCCTTCGCCACCGGTATTCCTCCAGATCTCTACGCATTTCACCGCTACACCTGGAATTCTACCCCCCTCTACGAGACTCAAGCCTGCCAGTTTCGAATGCAGTTCCCAGGTTGAGCCCGGGGATTTCACATCCGACTTGACAGACCGCCTGCGTGCGCTTTACGCCCAGTAATTCCGATTAACGCTTGCACCCTCCGTATTACCGCGGCTGCTGGCACGGAGTTAGCCGGTGCTTCTTCTGCGGGTAACGTCAATGGCTAAGGTTATTAACCTTAACCCCTTCCTCCCCGCTGAAAGTACTTTACAACCCGAAGGCCTTCTTCATACACGCGGCATGGCTGCATCAGGCTTGCGCCCATTGTGCAATATTCCCCACTGCTGCCTCCCGTAGGAGTCTGGACCGTGTCTCAGTTCCAGTGTGGCTGGTCATCCTCTCAGACCAGCTAGGGATCGTCGCCTTGGTGAGCCGTTACCTCACCAACAAGCTAATCCCATCTGGGCACATCCGATGGCAAGAGGCCCGAAGGTCCCCCTCTTTGGTCTTGCGACATTATGCGGTATTAGCTACCGTTTCCAGTAGTTATCCCCCTCCATCGGGCAGTTTCCCAGACATTACTCACCCGTCCGCCACTCGTCAGCAAAGCAGCAAGCTGCTTCCTGTTACCGTTCGACTTGCATGTGTTAGGCCTGCCGCCAGCGTTCAATCTGAGCCATGATCAAACTCTTCAATTTAAGTTTGATGCTCTTAGAATTAAACGTCGTAATGAATTACGTGTTCACTCTTCGAGACTTGGTATTCATTTTTCGTCTTGCGACGTTAAGAATCCATGTCACTCTGAGTGCCCACACAGATTGTCTGATAAATTGTTAAAGAGCAGTTGCGACGCGCTTTAGCGCTCTGTCGCGAGGTGGCGTATATTACGCTTTCCTCTTTCAGAGTCAACCCTGATTTTCAGGATTTTTCTCTTCAACCGAACCGGCTGTTTGTGTGAAGTGATTCACATCCGCCGTGTCGATGGAGGCGCATTATAGGGAGTTCCCGAGCATCCGCAATAGAAAAGTTGCAGAAAAATGACTGACTGCTGCATTCCCCAGCAAAACCCCGCCTTATACCCTTTTACACACAGACTTATCCACAATCGTCGGGATCTTTGAGCGGATCTTCCCTGCCGTTAACGATCTATATAGAGAGAAAATCAGAACCAGAATCGAAAAAGAAAAATTCGCGAGCGTTGCGCAAACGTTTTCGTTACAATGCCCCCGCAAAACAAGGATGCCCCGTAAGGGGCGTTAGCTAAGTTTTTCACGAAAAATTCAGCTAACGCTCTCTGTTATCGTCAAATCCAGGGGATTTACCATGCAACAACGTCGTCCAGTCCGCCGCGCTCTGCTCAGTGTTTCTGACAAAGCTGGTATCGTCGAATTCGCCCAGGCACTTTCCGCACGTGGTGTGGATCTGCTGTCGACAGGGGGCACTGCCCGTCTGTTAGCAGAGAAAGGTCTGCCGGTGACCGAAGTTTCCGATTACACCGGTTTCCCGGAAATGATGGATGGACGCGTCAAAACCCTGCATCCTAAAGTACACGGCGGCATTCTCGGTCGTCGCGGTCAGGATGACGGGATTATGGAACAGCACGGCATCGCCCCCATCGACATGGTGGTTGTTAACCTTTATCCGTTCGCCCAGACCGTTGCCCGCGAAGGCTGCTCACTGGAAGATGCTGTAGAGAACATCGACATCGGCGGGCCGACAATGGTGCGCTCTGCTGCAAAAAACCATAAAGATGTCGCAATCGTTGTAAAGAGCAGCGACTACGACGCCATTATTAAAGAGATGGATGCCAACGACGGCTCTTTGACCCTCGATACCCGTTTCGACCTCGCGATTAAAGCCTTCGAACACACCGCCGCTTACGACAGTATGATTGCCAACTATTTTGGCAGCATGGTTCCGGCCTATCACGGCGAAAGCAAAGACGCCGCGGGTCGCTTCCCGCGGACGCTGAATCTGAACTTCATTAAGAAGCAGGATATGCGCTACGGTGAAAACAGCCACCAGCAGGCTGCCTTCTATATAGAAGAGAACGTACAAGAAGCCTCCGTTGCAACCGCTCAGCAGGTTCAGGGCAAAGCGCTCTCCTATAACAACATCGCCGATACCGACGCCGCGCTGGAATGCGTGAAAGAGTTCAGCGAGCCAGCCTGCGTTATCGTCAAGCACGCGAACCCATGCGGCGTTGCCGTAAGCACCTCTATTCTGGATGCCTACGATCGCGCCTACAAAACCGACCCAACATCTGCCTTCGGCGGCATCATCGCCTTTAACCGCGAACTGGATGCTGAAACGGCGCAGGCCATCATCTCCCGTCAGTTTGTCGAAGTGATCATCGCTCCATCTGCGACCGATGAGGCGCTGAAAATCACCGCTGCCAAGCAAAACGTGCGCGTTCTGACCTGTGGTCAGTGGGCTGAGCGCGTGCCGGGCCTGGATTTCAAACGTGTTAACGGCGGTCTGCTGGTACAGGATCGCGATCTGGGTATGGTCACTGCCGGTGAGCTGCGCGTGGTGACGAAGCGCCAGCCGACCGAACAGGAACTGCGCGACGCGCTGTTCTGCTGGAAAGTCGCGAAGTTCGTTAAATCCAACGCCATTGTTTACGCCAAAGAGAACATGACTATCGGTATTGGCGCAGGCCAGATGAGCCGCGTCTACTCCGCTAAAATTGCCGGGATCAAAGCCGCGGATGAAGGTCTGGAAGTGAAAGGTTCCGCGATGGCGTCCGACGCCTTCTTCCCGTTCCGCGATGGTATTGATGCTGCTGCCGCTGTTGGCGTGAGCTGCGTGATCCAGCCAGGCGGTTCCATCCGTGATGATGAAGTCATTGCCGCTGCTGACGAACACGGCATTGCGATGATCTTCACCGACATGCGCCACTTCCGCCATTAATGGAGCGAGACATGAAAGTATTAGTTATCGGAAACGGCGGGCGCGAGCACGCTCTGGCGTGGAAAGCCGCTCAGTCACCAACAGTGGCAACCGTATTTGTTGCACCGGGTAACGCCGGCACTGCGCTGGAACCGACGCTGCAAAACGTCGCGATCGGCGCAACCGATATTCCGGCACTGCTGAACTTTGCCCAGAGTGAAAAGATCGACCTGACGATCGTCGGCCCGGAAGCGCCGCTGGTGAAAGGCGTGGTCGATACCTTCCGTGCGGCGGGCCTGAAAATCTTCGGTCCAACCGCTGGCGCAGCACAACTGGAAGGTTCAAAAGCGTTCACCAAAGATTTCCTTGCACGTCACCAGATCCCGACGGCCGAATATCAGAACTTTACGGAGATCGAACCAGCTCTCGCTTATCTGCGTGAGAAAGGCGCGCCGATCGTCATTAAGGCTGACGGTCTGGCTGCCGGTAAGGGTGTGATTGTCGCAATGACGCTGGAAGAAGCCGAAGCCGCCGTACATGATATGCTGGCTGGCAACGCGTTTGGCGACGCGGGTCATCGCATCGTGATTGAAGAGTTCCTCGATGGCGAAGAAGCCAGCTTTATTGTGATGGTCGACGGCGAGCACGTCTTGCCGATGGCGACCAGTCAGGATCATAAGCGCGTAGGCGATGGTGATACCGGCCTGAACACCGGCGGGATGGGTGCCTATTCTCCGGCGCCAGTGGTGACGGATGACGTCCATCAGCGCACGATGGAACGCATCATCTGGCCAACCGTCAAAGGCATGGCGGCAGAAGGTAACACCTATACCGGTTTCCTGTATGCCGGTCTGATGATCGACAAACAGGGCAATCCGAAGGTGATCGAATTTAACTGCCGCTTTGGCGATCCGGAAACCCAGCCCATCATGCTGCGTATGAAATCCGATCTGGTTGAGCTTTGCCTTGCTGCCTGCGAAGGCAAACTGGATGAGCAAAAATCAGAGTGGGATGATCGCGCCTCGCTTGGCGTGGTGATGGCAGCGGGCGGTTATCCTGGCGATTATCGCACCGGCGACGTGATCCACGGTTTGTCGTTGGAAGAAGTGGCAGATGGCAAAGTGTTCCACGCCGGCACCCGACTGGACGATAACGAGCAGGTTGTCACCAGCGGTGGTCGCGTGCTGTGCGTCACTGCGCTGGGGGATACGGTGGCAGAGGCGCAGAAACGCGCCTATGCCTTAATGACCGATATCCACTGGGACGACTGTTTCTGCCGTAAAGACATCGGCTGGCGCGCCATTGAGCGTGAACAGAACTAACGCGACAGTTTCGCCAGCAGCGTCTTTCGCGTAATCCCTAGCTGACGGGCGGCTTCCGTTTTGTTGCCGCCCGTTTTTTCCAGCGCCGCCAGAATCACCTCTTTTTCGACTTCCACCAGCGGCTGAATGGCCTGCTCCGTCATGAGCGGCAGGGGCTGACTCGCGATCGCCAGCGGCAGCTCGCGCTCAGAAATATACTCTCCGGTCAGCAGGACCACTGAACGCTCAATCGCATTTTCCAGCTCACGGATATTCCCCGGCCAGTCGTAGTGAATCAGCAGATCCATCGCCCGTGGGGTAAACCCTTTCACCGCCTTACGGTTACGTTCAGCAAACTGCTGGCGAAAGTGGTCAGCCAACAGGGGGATATCTTCCCGCCGCTGACGCAGCGACGGCGTTTCAATGGTCACCACGTTCAGGCGATAGTAGAGATCCTGACGAAAACGTCCGGCCTGCACCTCTTGCGCCAGATCGCGATGAGTCGCGGCGATCAGGCGGACATCGACCGAGATAGTCTGGTTGCTGCCCACACGCTGAACTTCGCGTTCCTGAATCGCCCGCAGCAACCGCACCTGCATCATCGGCGAGATATCACCAATCTCATCAAGAAACAGCGTGCCGCCATCGGCTTCGACAAAACGCCCTTCCCGGCGCTTGTCGGCACCGGTAAATGCGCCTTTTTCATGACCGAACAGCTCAGATTCCAGTAGCGACTCGTTGAGCGCCGCGCAGTTCAACGTTACCAGCGGTTTGTCGCTCCGCTCACTGCAGGCATGCAGCGCGCGCGCCACCAGCTCTTTCCCGGTGCCAGAATCTCCATGAATCAATACCGTTGCATCGGAAGGCGCAACCATCGCAATTTCACTCAGCAGTTGTCGCATCGCCGGGCTTTCGCCGACCATCCCAAACTGCGAGGCGGAAACTGACGGCAGCTCGCTGGCGGATGCTCGCGTATGCGCCAGCGCGTTTTCCAGCGTCGTTTGCAGATTATCAAAATCCAACGGTTTGATTAAGTAATCCTGCGCGCCGGTTTTTAGCGCCTCTACCGCCGTCTCCACGCTGGAAAACGCCGTCATGATCAGCACCGGAATTGCCGGGTTCAGCGTCTTGATCTCTTTCAGCGTTTCGATGCCGTCCAGCTCCGCCATGCGTACATCGCACAACACGAGGTCAAAGACGTGTTCACGCACCTGCTCGAGTGCGGCTCGCCCGCTGTAGGCCAGCGCGACGTCATAGCCCCATCCTCGCAGTAATGCCTGTAAAATAGTGCAGTGGCTGACGTCGTCATCCACCACCAGAATATCGATCTTTGCGCGAATCATCCTTGTGAATCCTTACGTGTTAACGTCACCGGGAGCCAGAGGGTGAACGTTGCGCCTTTACCTGGCAGGCTATCCGCCTGGATCGTCCCGCCATGCTGTTCAATGATGTTCTGTACCACCGCCAGCCCCAGTCCCGTACCGTCCGCTTTCGTCGTGAAATAAGGGGTGAAAATGGCGGCCAGCTGTTCCGCCGCAATCCCTTTCCCGCTGTCTGCAACGGTGATTTTAACGCGATCGGCTCCGCTTGTGCTTGCCTCAACGCGGATGGTCCCCTGCCGATCGATGGCATGAATCGCGTTCAGATAAAGATTCAGCAACACCTGCGTCAGCCGGTCCGGGTCAGCCTGAACGGGCGGCAGCGCAGGGTCAGACACAAATTGCAGCTCAATCGCCCGACTCTGCGCGTCCTGGCTGACCAGTTGCAGAGAGTGGTCAATTACCGCATTGAGATCCACCGACTGCAAGGACAAGTGCGCGGGCTTCACCAGTTCCAGCAGTTCACTGACCACCCGGTTTAAACGATCGGCCTCTTTCGCCATCACCTGCGCCAGTTCATGCGCTTCACCGCCCGCTGGCGCGCGTTCAGCAAAGTACTTTGCCAGTCCTTTGATGGAAGAGAGCGGATTTCGAATCTCATGCGCGACGCCTGCGGCCAGATGCCCGATCGCCACCAGCTTCTCTTTACGGTTCATCTCATCCTGCAACAGCTGGCGAGAACGCAGGTATCGCCGGTACCAGAAAAACGTCAGGAGGGTCGCCAGCAGCACGGTGGTCAGCGCGAAAAGCATAATCAGCGTATTACGCCACTCACGCGCCTGCGTCACGGCCAACTCACTGGCATCAAAGGCGATAAAAATGAACTGATGAGCAGAACCCGGCATTGCGCCATTACCACGCGACATCCCGCGCATCCCGTGTCGTCCAGGGAAAAACAGCGGCTGGAACTGACGATAGATCTCCAGCGCCGGAACGGTCTCCCCCTGCGCATCCGTCGCGTCAAGCGCACGCCAGCGCGCCTCTTCTCCTGGGTGTAATGTGTGCATCTCTGCTGGCGAGTAGAGCGTTTTCCCGACCAGGGCAGGATCGCTGTGCATGACAACGTTGCCCTGCGCATCGGTCACGGCAAACCACAGCACGCCTGGCTGCCCCGCCATCTCTTCGAGCAGCGTTTGCTGCTGAGCATGATGCATCCGCATGCCCATCCCGACGCGCGTCCCCGACTCCAGTGCACGGATTAGCACACTGCCTTTTTCCAGCAGCGTCTGCCGCGCTGCGTCACTTTCACGCCCGTAATCGCGGATCACCATCACGGCAAATAGCCCAACCAGAATCAGGATGATGGCGGGTAGCACCCCGCTCAACCATCGGGCTACCGTATCCTTATGTTCTCGCATCATTCTCATCAGCTCTGAGTGACTCAATCCCTTCTTTTCAGCAGAAATCATGCCACTTTTCGCGGCTCGTATCCCGGTCTTGCCACACAAACTGCCGACAACGCCGGGTAAAAATGACCCACTGCGTCCTTCCGGCGAGTCATTTTTACTCGCTTTGCTGGCCTGTGCATCGCCAGAACCCGCGCCGGGCGGGAAGAATCAGTCTGGCACGGAAGATGCAATACAGAAGATAAGACCACCCACAGGAGGATAAATGATGAAACGGAACACGAAAGCAGGCCTGGCGCTGATCGCCCTCTCTTTGATGGTGCTGGGTTCCAGCCCCGCCCTGGCGCGGCATCACTGGGGGAACGGCGGCGGCATGTGGCAACAAAATGGCAGTGGACTGAGCGCAGAGCAGCAGGCTGCCGCGCAAAAAATCCATAATGACTTTTACAACCAGACTAACGCCCTACGCCAACAACTGATGTCCAAACGCTATGAATACAACGCGCTGTTAGCGACGAATCCGCCGGATACCGCCAAAATCAATGCGGTGGCGAAAGAGATGGAATCCTTAAGACAGTCACTGGATGAACAACGGGTGAAACGGGATGTTGCCATGGCTCAGGCCGGTGTCCCTGGCGGTATGGGGATGGGTTACGGCGGATGCGGTGGTCGTGACGGCCACATGGGAATGGGACACTGGTAATGTTTTGCCTGATGGCGCGACGCTTATCAGGCCTACAGAATGTCTGATGTAGGCCGCCATCCGGCACCCATCAAAACGTTTTTTCTTTTGGCTGCCAGTGGCAGAAGTCGGAATTCGCCACCAGCAGAAGCTGTGACCCTTCGGGCGCCTCCAGCCATGCCACGCTGACGTCAACAGATGAATGGCTCTGGCGGCGCTCAATGTGACTCATCGCCCAGGCATCTAAATCCGGTTTAATCGTCTCGCCTTCGCAGGTGGTAACCGTACGTTCAGCGGCATGCCAGCGTCCCTGACGCAAGACCACCCGCCCCTGTCGCAATGCATCGCTGGTCTGGCGGATCTGCTCGGCACGGTAACGGTACAATTCGATTTGGTCGTTCGACAACTGCTGTTTATGACCATCGACTTCGCGCTGCATAAAGCTCAGTTCGCCGCGATCGTCAAAACGCACGCGGATATGCTCCGGCGGTTCGCCATAAATATTGAGTTCTATCAGTGAAAGGGAATCACCCTGCCAGCGGTACTCGCTGGTTGTGGTACTGCCATTACGCCACGGACTGAACACCGAAAGCATATGGACGCCGTCTGATGCGTCTTTACGCCAGATACGCACCGCACCCTGGTTGTCAGCAAACCCACTGGCGGTAAACGGCGGAAGAGAGGCGTTATGGCTACAGGCCGTTAGCAACAGCACGCCTGCTAACGTCAACGTGCGACGCCAGACAGACGAAAGGGGCGAAGCCGCCCCTTCATTAAAACTGTTCACAGCCACGCGGTCTTACTTAACTGCGTCTTTCAGTGCTTTACCAGAAACAAACGCCGGTACGTTAGCTGCGGCGATTTTGATTTCTTTACCGGTCTGCGGGTTGCGGCCAGTGCGCTCAGCACGGTGGTTCACTTTGAAGGTACCGAAACCAACCAGTTGTACAGCATCGCCTTCTTTCAGAGACTCAGTAATAGCAGCCAGAGTGGATTCCAGAGCAGCTTTAGCCTGGGTTTTGGACAGTTCTGCTTTGTCTGCAATTACATCAATCAGTTGAGTCTTGTTCATAAGTTATCCTTACAATGTGTTTATCGCTTGCTAAGCATCGAGTGCGACGGAAATGCCAGAAAAGCACTCTCCTGCATACACGCACCGATAGCCACTTTTTTTCGCCCTCCAAATGTAGACCAGACGGGGGGCGGAAGGGAAGCCTTCAGGTACGACAATTCAGAAGTTAAATCACGTTTTCGTGTCTTACTGCTGCAAATTTATACCGATATTGCTCTCGCCAGCCTCACGCAGGTCTGCTCTAAGCCCTTTTATCAGCTCAATGTCGCGTTCTTCACAGTCAGCTAAAAGTCGGAATATTTCCCACTGAATATCCCACTCTTGCTCCACCGCCGGGTTATCTTTGAGCTCTTCATCGCTCATTTCTCGACCTGCCTGGGTCATTTCCAGCATCGCAACCGTAGTGATGGACGTCTTGCTGACTTCAATGGCGTGTTCCAGCGTCTCACCGCTCAAACGGGAATGAACCAGCTCGCTTAACGCCACGCAGGCATCAATGGCCGGATAAACCCCATACAAGTCATAATCGTCTGCCGCCGGGATCGCTTCTTCAAACTTCTCCAGTTGGCTGTCGAAATTCACTTTCGCGTCTTTGACCGTCAGCGTTTCCCAGATCAGGTCCAGAATACGGCGGTACACCTGTCCGTCGCTAAACCCGGTCTGTTGGCAGAACATGGCATAGTTCGGGTACATGCGCTCACACAGGCAGGCCATAAACGTGACGTGCTGCCAGCTTTCCAGACGTTCCAGACGCAGATGAATCGGGTTTTGTAACATGATGAATTCTCGAATCAGAAATTAGCGGCAGTGTACCGCAATCAGGGCTGAATTTCCTGCCATCGCATAAATGCTGGACGTTCCGATGCCACCGCATCCGCCCAGCGGGTTGGCTCCGGCAGGCGGTAGCCTTTCATACAGCGCTGCACCCACGCCAGGGCGCTGTCCAACCCGACACGATGGCCCGTAGCGATAAACAGCGGATTACAGCGCGCTTTGCTGCGCCAGACCCATGCCAGTTGCTCACCTTTGTCCATCAGCGGCGCCAGTGCGCCAGGTTCAGCAGAGAGTGGTTCGAACTTGCCGCACAATCGTTTTTTCGCCACACCAATGGTCGGCACATCCACCAACAGTCCGAAATGGCTGGCCACGCCGAGACGGCGCGGATGGGAAATACCGTGACCATCCACAAAGAGCAAATCGGGTTTTTGCGAGAGTTGCTCCCACGCTGCCAGCAACGCGGGATATTCACGGAAGGAGAGAAAGCCGGGGATATAAGGCATGGTGGTGGCGATGCGCGCCACTTTGTATTCCACCAGTTCCAGCGAGGGATATTTCAGCAAAACCATCGCCGCCCGCGTCACCTCTCCGCCCTGTTCAAACCCCACGTCTGCCCCGCCGATCAGATCCGGCGGATCGTTATCAAGTTGATCCACGCGGATTACAGATGAGGCCAGTTCAAGTTGTTGAGCGCGTAGCGACGCGAGGTCCATATGGTCTCCTTAGCGGTGGTATTGCGCGGACAGCCGGTGCACCGCCTCCACAAAGGCGCCAGCATGTTCTGGCGGCACGTCCTGGTGGATGCCGTGACCGAGGTTAAAGACGTGGCCTTCCCCCTGGCCGAAACCAGAAAGTATAGACGCCACTTCTTCTTCGATCCGCGCCGTAGGCGCATAGAGCATGGAAGGATCCATGTTGCCCTGTAAAGCAACCTTGTGTCCCACGCGACGACGTGCATCGGCAATATCGGTGGTCCAGTCGAGTCCGAGCGCATCGCAGCCGGTTTCCGCCATCGCTTCCAGCCACTGTCCGCCACCTTTAGTAAACAGCGTCACCGGCACGCGGCGACCGTCGTTTTCACGCAGCAGGCCATCAACGATTTTGTGCATGTAATACAGCGAGAACTGCTGATAATCGCGTCCGGTCAGCACGCCACCCCAGGTGTCGAAAATCATCACCGACTGCGCGCCCGCCTTGATTTGAGCATTCAGATACAGCGTGACGCTCTTCGCCAGCTTATCAAGTAGCGCATGCAGCGTTTTCGGGTCGGCATACATCATCTTTTTAATCACGGTAAAGGCTTTGCTGCTTCCGCCTTCCACCATGTAGGTCGCCAGCGTCCACGGACTGCCGGAGAAGCCAATCAGTGGCACATCGCCTTTTAGCTCGCGACGAATCGTGCGTACCGCGTTCATCACGTAGCCCAGTTCATCTTCCGGATCGGGAACCGGCAGCTTGTCGACATCGGCTTTGCAGGCGACCGGTGCAGTAAAACGCGGACCTTCGCCGGCTTCAAACCAGAGCCCCAGCCCCATCGCATCCGGAATGGTCAGGATATCCGAGAAGAGGATCGCCGCATCAAGCGGATAACGGCGCAGCGGCTGGAGCGTCACTTCGCAGGCCAGCTCGGCATTTTTGCACAGCGACATAAAATCGCCCGCCTCTGCGCGGGTGGCTTTATATTCCGGTAAATAGCGGCCCGCCTGGCGCATCATCCATACCGGGGTGACATCAACGGGCTGGCGCAGCAGCGCACGCAGATAACGATCGTTCTTCAGTTCGGTCATTTTTGCAGTTCCTTATTGCGTCAGGCCGTCAGTGTATCATGTCATTCATACTCAGCCCGACACATTGCCACGGTATCTTCGATCAGACGCCGTGCGACGGTGCCAGGCGGCGGCAGGAGCGGTAAATCATCGTAGCGATACCAGTTAGCCTCCAGCAGCTCTTTCGGGTCGATGACAATCTCGCCACTGTCATACTCCGCCATAAACGCAGTCATCAGCGACATCGGGAAAGGCCACGGCTGCGAGGTGATATAGCGCAGGTTTTTAATTTTAATGCCGCTCTCTTCCATCACCTCACGCGCCACCGCCTGTTCCAGGGTTTCGCCCACCTCAACAAATCCGGCAAGTACGGTATGTACGCCGTTACGATGGCGAACGTGTTGGGCAAGCAGGATCGAATCCTCACGGCGAATGGCGACGATAATGCAGGGGGCGATTTGCGGATAGTAACGTTCACGGCAGTGGGTACAGAGCATCGCCCACTCGGTTTTACTCGGATGCATCAGGTGCCCGCAGTAGCCACAGAATTTATGCGATCGATAAAACTCAGCCAGCTGTACCCCGCGCCCCGCCAGTTGAAACAGCCCCACATCCTGATCGATCACCTGACGAACCGATCCCATCTCGTGACGCCGATGCTGTTGCACCAGCCAGACGGGTTCGCCTTCCCACTCTCCGATTTGCAGCGCTGGCTGCCCGACAAGATCGAAAGTTGCCGCATCACCGTGTGGCAATTCGCCATGAGGCAACCATAATTTTTGCTCATGGCTGACGATCCACCAGCCGTGATCTAATTTTTCAATTATACGATCCATAGCTCTTGCACTACCTTTGCTTCACTGGCATGTTGATAACATTATTTTTACAATTCCTGCGTGAGCAGTTTTTAAATCTACACTTGCGGAGTCAATCATGCTAAACCAGCTGGAAGACCTGACAGAGCGCGTCAGAGGAAGTAACAAACTGGTTGATCGCTGGCTACATGTACGTAAGCATCTGCTCGTGGCTTACTACAATCTGGTTGGCATTAAGCCTGGCAAAGAATCGTACATGCAACTGAATGAAAAAGCGCTGGATGATTTTTGTCAGAGCCTGGTCGACTACCTCTCCACCGGACACTTCAGTATTTATGAACGTATTCTGCATAAATTGGAAGGTAACGGGCAGCTTTTAAAAGCGACAAAAATTTGGCCGCTACTGGAAGCTAACACACAACGCATCATGGACTACTATGACTCCAGTCTGGAAACGGCGATTGATCACGATAACTGCCTGGAGTTTCAACAAGTTTTATCCGATCTCGGCGAAGCGCTGGAAGCCCGATTTGCGCTAGAAGATAAGCTGATCATGCTGGTCTTTGACGCCATGCATGACAATGCGGTTATCAAACGTCCTGCTTGAGTTCGGCGCACAGAACGCGTAGTTTACCCCTATTGCCTCTTATCAGAGGTTACATCTTGTCGGAGTGCCTGGTGTGAAAACACCGGCTGAGACCGTTAATTCGGGATCCGCGGAACCTGATCAGGTTAAAACCTGCGAAGGGAACAAGAGTAATTCTGCTTTATGCGTAAGCCTTAACGGGCGTCGCACACCTATTACTCATCCGTCGTCTGACAAGCCATCTCCTTACTTTTTTGGAATGAGCTATGTCTGCAACTACCCCTAAATTGTCCCGCCGCGAACAGCGCGCGCAAGCACAACACTTTATCGATACGCTGGAAGGCACAGCCTTCCCGAACTCAAAACGGATCTACATCACCGGTTCACAACACGATCTTCGCGTCCCGATGCGGGAAATTCAGCTTAGCCCGACGCTCATCGGCGGCAGCAAAGCGGAACCGCAGTTTGAAGAGAACGAAGCGATTCCGGTGTACGACACCTCCGGTCCGTATGGTGATCCGGATGTGGCAATTAACGTCCAGCAGGGGCTGACAAAGCTGCGCCAGCCGTGGATTGATGCGCGTAACGACAGCGAAGCCTTAACTGACCGCAGCTCTGTCTATACCAAAGAACGTCTGGCCGACGACGGTCTGGATGAACTGCGTTTCACCGGTTTGCTGACGCCAAAACGCGCGAAAGCAGGCAAATGCGTGACGCAACTGCACTACGCGCGCCAGGGTATCGTAACCCCGGAAATGGAGTTTATCGCCATTCGTGAAAACATGGGCCGTGAACGCATCCGCAGTGAAGTGTTACGCCAGCAGCATCCGGGTGAAGGATTTGGCGCACGCCTGCCGGAGAACATCACGCCGGAATTTGTGCGTGATGAAGTGGCCGCTGGACGAGCTATCATCCCCGCCAACATCAATCACCCGGAATCGGAACCGATGATTATCGGGCGTAATTTCCTGGTGAAGGTGAACGCCAATATCGGCAACTCTGCCGTCACCTCCTCCATCGAAGAAGAAGTGGAGAAACTGGTGTGGTCAACGCGCTGGGGAGCGGACACCGTAATGGACCTCTCCACCGGTCGCTATATCCATGAAACCCGCGAATGGATCCTGCGCAACAGCCCGGTGCCGATCGGTACCGTTCCGATCTACCAGGCGCTGGAGAAGGTCAACGGGATCGCCGAAGATCTGACGTGGGAAGCCTTCCGCGATACGCTGCTGGAGCAGGCCGAACAGGGGGTGGACTACTTCACCATTCATGCCGGCGTACTGCTGCGCTATGTGCCGATGACCGCGAAACGCCTGACAGGGATTGTCTCGCGCGGAGGGTCCATTATGGCAAAATGGTGTCTCTCTCATCACAAAGAGAACTTCCTCTTCCAGCACTTCCGCGAGATTTGTGAAATCTGCGCTGCCTATGACGTGTCGTTGTCGCTCGGCGATGGCCTGCGTCCGGGTTCCCTTCAGGATGCCAATGACGAGGCGCAATTCTCGGAGCTGCATACGCTGGGGGAACTGACGAAGATCGCCTGGGAATACGATGTACAGGTGATGATTGAAGGCCCGGGCCACGTGCCGATGCAGATGATCCGTCGCAATATGACCGAAGAGCTGGATCACTGTCACGAAGCGCCATTCTACACCTTAGGTCCGCTGACCACTGATATCGCACCGGGTTACGACCATTTCACCTCGGGGATTGGCGCAGCGATGATCGGCTGGTTTGGCTGCGCGATGCTCTGTTATGTCACCCCGAAAGAACACCTAGGCCTGCCAAACAAAGAAGATGTGAAACAGGGGCTGATTACCTACAAGATTGCCGCCCATGCCGCCGATCTGGCGAAAGGGCATCCGGGGGCGCAAATCCGTGATAACGCGATGTCCAAAGCGCGCTTTGAATTCCGCTGGGAAGACCAGTTTAATCTGGCGCTCGATCCGTTTACCGCCCGCGCTTACCACGATGAAACCCTGCCGCAGGAATCCGGTAAAGTCGCGCACTTCTGCTCCATGTGCGGCCCGAAATTCTGCTCAATGAAAATCAGTCAGGAGGTCCGTGACTACGCCGCCGCCCAGACCATCGAAGTGGGCATGGCGGATATGTCAGACACCTTCCGCGCCAAAGGCGGAGAAATCTACCTCAAACGGGAGGAAGTCTGATGATTCAACCCGATTTCCCAACGGTTCCTTTTCGCCTGGGCCTCTATCCGGTAGTCGACAGCGTAACGTGGATTGAACGCCTACTGGATGCGGGCGTGCGTACGCTCCAGTTGCGCATCAAAGATAAGCGTGATGAAGAGGTGGAAGCCGATGTGGTGGCCGCCATCAAACTGGGGCGGAAATACAACGCCCGTCTGTTTATTAACGATTACTGGCGGCTGGCGATCAAACACCGCGCCTATGGCGTGCATCTGGGTCAGGAAGATCTGGAAACCACCGAACTGAAGGCGATTCAGGCGGCGGGATTACGCCTGGGCGTCTCGACACACGACGATATGGAGATCGACGTAGCGCTGGCGGCACGTCCCTCCTACATCGCGCTGGGCCACGTTTTCCCGACGCAGACTAAGCAGATGCCGTCCGCGCCGCAAGGACTGGAACAACTCGCACGGCATATCAATCGTCTGAATGATTATCCTACCGTCGCCATTGGCGGTATCAGCCTGGAGCGCGCCCCCGCCGTGCTGGCGACTGGTGTAGGGAGTATTGCGGTGGTCAGCGCCATTACCCAGGCCGAAGACTGGCGGGCGGCCACCGCGCAATTGCTGGCGATAGCAGGAGCAGGCGATGAATGACCGTGACTTTATGCGCTATAGCCGTCAGATCCTGCTGGGCGATATCGCCATTGACGGTCAGCAAAAGCTGCTTGCCAGCCGTGTGCTGATCGTCGGGCTGGGCGGATTAGGCTCACCGGCCGCGCTGTATCTGGCAGGAGCCGGTGTCGGCACGCTGGTGCTGGCTGACGACGATGAGGTTCATCTCAGCAACCTGCAGCGGCAGATCCTGTTCACCACGGATGACATTGCCCGCGCTAAATCGCAGGTTGCACAGCAGCGGCTGGCACGACTCAATCCGGATATCGAACTGCTCTCGCTGACGCAGCGTCTGAGTGGAGAGGCGCTCAGGCATGCAGTGGCGCAAGCGGATGTCGTGCTCGACTGCACCGACAACATGGCGACGCGTCAGGAAATTAACGCCGCCTGCGTGGCGCTCGATACCCCGCTGATCACCGCCAGCGCGGTCGGTTTTGGCGGCCAGTTGATGGTGTTGACGCCGCCCTGGTCACAAGGCTGCTATCGCTGCTTATGGCCGGATGACGCGGAACCCGAACGCAATTGCCGTACCGCAGGCGTTGTCGGCCCCGTCGTCGGGATGATGGGGACCCTGCAGGCACTCGAGGCAATCAAGCTCCTAAGCGGTATGGAGATACCCGGCGGCGAATTGCGCCTGTTTGACGGCAAAACCAGCCAGTGGCGCAGCCTGGCATTACGCCGCGCCAGCGGGTGCCCAGTGTGTGGAGGGCGACATGCGAATACAGTTCAATGATGAGCCAATGCAGTGTGCAGAAGGACTCTCCGTGCATACACTGCTGACGCAATTGAATCAGTTAAAACCCGGCGCCGCACTGGCGCTGAATCAACAGATCCTGCCCCGCGAGCAGTGGGAGCAGCACATCGTGCAGGAAGGCGACCAGATCCTGCTTTTTCAGGTTATCGCAGGGGGTTGAAATGTTACGAATTGCAGATAAAACGTTTGATTCGCATCTGTTCACGGGCACGGGTAAGTTTGCATCACCAGCATTAATGATTGACGCGATCCGCGCCTCCGGTAGCCAACTGGTGACGCTGGCCATGAAGCGTGTGGATTTGCGCCAGCAAAATGACGCCATCCTGGCTCCTCTTATTGACGCGGGCGTCACGCTGTTGCCCAACACCTCCGGGGCGAAAACGGCAGAAGAGGCAATCTTTGCCGCACAGCTTGCGCGCGAGGCGCTCGGTACCCATTGGCTGAAGCTGGAAATTCATCCCGATGCGCGCTGGTTGCTGCCGGACCCCATTGAAACGCTGAAAGCCGCCGAGGCACTGGTAAAACAAGGATTTGTGGTGCTGCCTTACTGCGGTGCGGATCCGGTGCTGTGTAAACGGCTGGAAGAGGTGGGCTGTGCGGCAGTGATGCCGCTCGGCGCGCCGATTGGCTCTAATCAGGGGCTGGAAACCCGGGCCATGCTGGAGATTATTATCCAGCAGTCCACCGTTCCGGTCGTGGTGGATGCCGGAATCGGCGTACCCAGCCACGCCACGCAGGCGCTGGAAATGGGCGCGGACGCCGTGCTGGTGAATACGGCGATTGCCGTGGCGGACGATCCGGTGATGATGGCCCGCGCTTTCCGTCTGGCGGTGGAAGCCGGCCTTCTGGCGCGTCAGGCAGGACCGGGTAGTCGCAGCCGTCAGGCGCAGGCCACCAGCCCACTGACCGGTTTTCTGGAGGTCCCGGTATGAAAACGTTCACCGACCGCTGGCAGCAACTCGACTGGGACGACATCCGCCTGCGCATCAACAGCAAAACGTCCGCTGACGTTGAGCGGGCGCTAAATGCCCCCCACCCCAGCCGCGACGATATGATGGCACTGCTGTCACCTGCCGCGAGCGCATACCTTGAACCGCTGGCACAGCGGGCGCAGACGCTAACCCGCCAGCGCTTCGGCAATACGGTGAGTTTTTACGTCCCGCTGTATCTCTCCAATCTGTGCGCTAACGACTGTACCTACTGCGGTTTTTCGATGAGTAACCGCATCAAGCGCAAGACGCTGAATGAAACGGACATTATCCGGGAGTGTGCGGCGATCCGCGAGCTGGGTTTCGAACATCTCCTGCTGGTCACCGGCGAGCATCAGGCAAAGGTCGGAATGGACTATTTCCGTCGCCACTTGCCCACCATTCGCCAGCAGTTTTCGTCATTACAGATGGAAGTTCAACCGTTAGCCGAGGCGGAATATGCCGAACTGAAAACGCTGGGACTCGACGGCGTGATGGTCTATCAGGAAACGTATCACGACGCGATGTACGCACAGCACCATCTGAAGGGGAAAAAACAGGATTTCTTCTGGCGGCTGGAAACCCCGGACCGACTGGGGCGCGCAGGTATCGACAAAATCGGCCTCGGGGCGCTGATTGGTCTTTCCGACAACTGGCGGGTGGACTGCTATATGGTTGCAGAGCATTTGCTGTGGCTTCAGCAGCACTACTGGCAAAGCCGCTACTCGATTTCGTTCCCGCGCCTGCGTCCGTGCGCTGGCGGTATTGAGCCCGCCTCAATCATGGATGAGCGCCAACTGGTACAAACCATTTGCGCGTTCCGTCTGCTGGCACCGGAAATTGAGCTGTCGTTGTCGACGCGGGAGTCGCCCTGGTTTCGAGACCACGTGATCCCGCTGGCGATTAACAACGTCAGCGCGTTCTCGAAAACCCAGCCTGGCGGGTATGCGGACAATCATCCTGAACTGGAACAGTTCGCGCCACATGACAACCGCCGTCCCGAAACTGTCGCCGATGCGCTTGCCGCGCAGGGGCTTCAGCCGGTATGGAAAGACTGGGATGCGTATCTGGGGCGCGCTTCGCAAAGGCGATGAACCGTCTTGCAAACGGGTAACCATTTTACGAGCCGCGACGAAAGAGAGAAAACGAGAGGTTGTTGTTAGCCTCTCACTTTTTTAACGTATCACCGTCAGCCTTAACGCTGTCCAGGGCGAAGAGCTTCTTCCTCGTTTCGCCCTGCCTTCACCGAAATCAGCGAGATAAAACACCAATTTCAGCCAAAAATGGCCACTGGGGTGTACACTTCTTAAGATAAATCACCTCGACTTATATCAGCGAGATTATAATTGCCTACATTCTTCCTGATATGCAGAGCCACATTGTTGGCTTCACTTCGCACTTCTCTTCGGGATTTACACTTTCTGGATAAGTACAGTAATGGCACGTCATAACAGAAAACTTTCATTCACGACGCCAATATTGGTGAGCTTTACGGGGATCATACTCAGCTTTTTATTGATCGCCATATTCATAACTTTTACGCAAAAGAATGATTTTCTTGAAGATTATCATGGCATAAATCGGAATTTCACCCATAACCTGGCGGTGAACTATACCGAGTCTTTGCTACGCGAAAATGATTATATCCTTGGTCGGGCGGCGACCTACTTTTCTCGTAATGACCACCTGAACGACACGGTTAACCTTGACCCGGAACAGGGTCTGAAAACCATCATGCAATTGCAGACGCTGATGCCCTCAGTCTCCTCGATCTCATTGGTAGATATAGAAGGCCATTACCTGCGCGCGCCCCAAGTGCTAAATACCGAACGCAGCACAACATTCGACGTGAAATCGCGTCCCTGGTTTATGGATCAGGCTGAAGCCAGTACCTTTAGCAACTATACCGCCCCCTACATTGACTATTTTACGCACCACCCTACGGTGACGATCTACAAACCGGTCATCTCTCCCGAAGGGAAAATGAAAGGTACGATTGCGTTTCATCTTGATCTGACGTCAATGGGTTACGCATTGCGCCAGATGGTGGCTCCCGTCCAGGGCGAGTTCTATGTGGTCGACCGTGATGGAAAAGTGGTACTGCATCCGGATACAGGCGCGCTGTTTAAACAGTATGTCAGTAAAAAAACCATGAGCCGGATGACCAGCGGTGAAGGACATCTGTACGACCCGGACACTCAGGACTGGTACTACTACTATTCGTTCACCAACCCGGACTGGTTTGTGATTTATCGGGTTTCAGATACAACCCTCGTCGATCTGACACGTCATGAGACCAACATTGTGGTCTGGGGATTTGCCCTTGCGGCGATCATCATTGCGCTGTTTGGTCTCTATCTTCGCCACGCTTCACGCACGGTGCTGATGAATATCATCAACGCAATCAAGACCGGCGATGTGAAACGCGCACCGCGCCTTGAAGCAATGCTGAGCAAAGCTATCGAGTCCAATAAGGAGCGCGAACTGGCTTACGTTCGACAGGCGACCATTGATGCCCTGACCGGTTGTAAAAACCGCCGCGCTTTTGATAGCGATATCGTCGCGCTGATGAACGATCACCAACCGTTCGTCCTGGCACTGGTGGATATTGATAATTTTAAATCTATCAATGATACCTGGGGACATTTGAATGGCGACATCGTCCTGCGTAACGTCGCGCGCGAAGGGATTCAGATCATGCAACCCGCCGCCGTTTCTGTCTATCGCTATGGCGGTGAGGAGTTTGCCGTGCTGTTCTCGGGTGAGCAATTGAACAACGCGCATACCCTACTGGAACGCTGGCGCATTGAGGTCGCGCAGCGCTCATGGCGTGAAGAGGGTCTGCACGTCACCTTTAGCGCCGGACTCGGGGAATGGAATCTGGAAGCGCAGGAACAGCTGATCATGCGTGTAGATGAAGCGCTATACAAAGCCAAACAGGAAGGAAAAAACCGGATTATTGTCGCGAATCGCTGATCATCCCCTCTCTGCAACGCCCGTTACGACGGGCTTTTTTTCATTTTGAGAAAAACCGCAACCGGTTTCATTATTTGTGCGATTTCTTTGTGATGCTTTACACACATTCGCGGTAAGGCGGTTGTTCTCATCACTCGCTCGGACTAAAGATGAAGTATCAATGGAACCGTGAGAGCGAACTATGAAGAATATCGTTTTATGCTGTGCCGCCGGTATGTCCACCAGCATGCTGGTACAACGAATGAAAGATGCCGCTCAGAAGAAAGGGATCGAAGTGACGATCAAGGCTGTACCTGTCGCAGAGTTTAAAGAGAATATTGCCACGGCGGACATCGTCCTGTTGGGCCCGCAGGTCAAGTATGAGCAGGCAAAATTGCAGGCGCTGGCCGATCCGCTCGGTAAGAAAGTCGCCGTGATCGACATGATGGATTACGGCATGATGAAAGGCGATGCCGTGCTGGAAAAAGCCCTGAAGCTGATGGAGCCCTAACATGGAAGAGTTAGAAACCATCATTATGGAACTGCTGGTTAATGCCGGAGCCGCACGAAGCCAGGCATTGACCGCCCTGCAACTGGCTCGCAAAGGCGACTTTGCCGGTGCCGAACAGGCGATGGAAGAGTCACGCGATTACGTCAAACTGGCGCATAAAATCCAGACGCAACTGATCGGGATCGATGAAGGAACCGGTAAGCTGCCGGTGAATCTGATCACCGTCCACTCGCAGGACCATCTGATGAACGCGATGGTGATTCAGGATCTGGCAGGTGACATGATTGAACTGTATCGCCGAATCCCGCTGGCAAACTGATAAAAAAGCCTGGTGGCGCTACGCTTACCGGGCCTACAAAAACGCCATAAAAAAACCCGCCGAAGCGGGTTTTTTACTGTCAGGCAGTCAACGATTACTCGTTGTCAGAACCACCCAGACCTGCGTTCAGCAGTTCTGCCAGGCTGGCAGAGGCATCTTCTGCAGTCACCTGCGGTGCAGCCGGAAGTTCACCCGCAGCACGGCGACGCATACGATCCTGGTGGTACGCATAACCGGTACCCGCCGGGATCAGACGACCTACGATAACGTTCTCTTTCAGGCCACGCAGTTCGTCGCGTTTACCCGCAACGGCTGCTTCGGTCAGGACACGCGTGGTCTCCTGGAACGATGCGGCAGAGATGAACGACTCGGTTGCCAGAGACGCTTTGGTGATACCCAGCAGATCGCGGGAGAACGTGGCGCCCACTTTGCCGTTCGCTTCCAGTTCGCGGTTAGCGATCTTGACGCGGGAGTATTCAACCTGTTCGCCTTCCAAGAAGTCGGAACTACCAGCGCTTTCGATGGTGGCTTTACGCAGCATCTGACGAACGATAACTTCGATGTGTTTATCGTTAATCTTAACGCCCTGCAGACGGTATACGTCCTGAACTTCGTTAACGATGTAACGAGTTACAGCATGAACACCACGCAGACGCAGAATGTCGTGCGGCGCTTCCGGACCGTCGGAAACCACGTCACCACGTTCTACACGTTCACCTTCGAACACGTTGAGCTGACGCCATTTCGGAATCATCTCTTCGTACGGATCGCTACCGTCTACTGGGGTGATAACCAGACGACGTTTCCCTTTGGTTTCTTTACCGAAGGAAATAATACCGCTGATTTCAGCCAGGATTGCCGGCTCTTTCGGACGACGTGCTTCGAACAGGTCCGCAACGCGCGGCAGACCACCGGTGATATCCTTGGTACCGCCGGATTCCTGTGGAACACGCGCCAGGGTGTCACCAGAACTGATCTGTACGCCATCTTCCAGCTGAACAATCGCTTTACCCGGCAGGAAGTACTGCGCAGGCATATCGGTACCCGGGATCAGTACGTCGTTACCCTGAGCATCAACGATTTTCAGTGCAGGACGCAGATCTTTACCACCGGTAGTACGTTCTGCGGAATCCAGAACCACCAGAGAAGACAGACCGGTTAACTCGTCGGTCTGACGCGTAATGGTTTGGCCGTCGATCATGTCAGTGAAGCGGACAAAACCACTCACTTCCGTGATAACCGGCATGGTGTGCGGATCCCAGTTTGCTACGGTTTCACCGCCGGCAACCTGCTCACCATCACCTTTCGCCATCACAGAGCCGTAAGGCACTTTATAGCTTTCTTTGGTACGACCGAATTCGTCGATCAGTTTCAGCTCAGTGTTACGGGAGGTGATCACCAGTTTACCGCTGGAGTTCACAACCGACTTCGCATTGCTCAGACGGATGCTACCTTTGTTTTTCACCTGGATGCTGGATTCAGCAGCCGCACGAGATGCCGCACCACCGATGTGGAACGTACGCATCGTCAGCTGTGTACCCGGCTCACCGATGGACTGTGCCGCGATAACGCCGATAGCTTCACCTTTGTTGATGATGTGGCCACGCGCCAGGTCACGACCATAGCAGTGCGCACATACACCAAAGTCGGTGTCACAGGATACAACAGAGCGAACTTTCACAGAGTCAACGGAGTTCGCTTCCAGCAGATCACACCACTGTTCATGCAGCAGCGTGTTGCGCGGAACCAGAATATCCGCCGTACCCGGCTTCAGAATGTCTTCTGCGGTTACACGACCCAGAACGCGATCGCGCAATGGCTCTTTAACATCACCACCCTCGATAACCGGGGTCATGGTGATACCTTCCAGCGTGCCGCAGTCGTCTTCGGTAACAACCAGATCCTGTGCAACGTCAACCAGACGACGCGTCAGGTAACCGGAGTTCGCTGTTTTCAGTGCGGTATCCGCCAGACCTTTACGCGCACCGTGCGTGGAGATGAAGTACTGGAGTACGTTCAGACCTTCACGGAAGTTCGCGGTGATCGGCGTTTCGATGATGGAGCCATCCGGCTTCGCCATCAGACCACGCATACCCGCCAGCTGACGAATCTGTGCAGCAGAACCACGCGCACCGGAATCGGCCATCATGTAGATGCTGTTGAAGGAAACCTGCTGCTCTTCCTGACCGTCACGGTTAATCACGGTTTCGGTTTGCAGGTTATCCATCATCGCTTTGGAAACGCGATCGTTCGCCGCAGCCCAGATATCGATCACTTTGTTGTAACGTTCGCCGGCGGTGACCAGACCAGACTGGAACTGTTCCTGGATCTCAGCCACTTCAGCTTCCGCTTCAGAGATGATCTCGTGTTTTTTCTCCGGGATGACCATGTCATCGATACCAACGGATGCACCTGAACGCGCTGCATAAGCAAAGCCGGTATACATTGTCTGGTCAGCGAAGATAACGGTCGGCTTCAGACCCAGAATGCGGTAACAGGTGTTCAGCATTTTGGAGATCGCTTTCTTACCCAGCGCCTGGTTGACGATGGAGAAAGGCAGACCTTTCGGTACGATCATCCACAGGATTGCACGACCTACCGTCGTATCAATCAGGCTGGTTTTCGCAACGAACTCGCCGTTAGCATCTTTTTCGTATTCGGTGATACGCACTTTAACGCGCGCATGCAGAGAGGCCAGGCCAGCGCGATAAATACGCTCAGCTTCTTTCGGGCCAGTCAGCACCATGCCTTCGCCTTTGGCGTTAACACAGTCACGGGTCATGTAGTACAGACCCAGTACAACGTCCTGAGACGGAACGATGATAGGTTCGCCGTTCGCCGGGGACAGGATGTTGTTGGTAGACATCATCAGCGCACGCGCTTCGAGCTGGGCTTCCAGCGTCAGCGGTACGTGAACAGCCATCTGGTCACCATCGAAGTCGGCGTTATAGGCCGCACAAACCAGCGGGTGCAGCTGGATAGCTTTACCTTCGATAAGAACAGGTTCAAACGCCTGGATACCCAGACGGTGCAGTGTTGGTGCACGGTTCAGCAGTACCGGGTGTTCGCGGATCACTTCGTCCAGGATATCCCAAACGACAGCTTCTTCACGCTCAACCATTTTCTTCGCGGCTTTGATGGTGGTGGCGAGGCCACGCAGTTCCAGCTTGCCGTAGATGAACGGTTTGAACAGCTCCAGTGCCATTTTCTTCGGCAGACCGCACTGATGCAGACGCAGGTATGGACCTACGGTGATAACAGAACGACCGGAGTAGTCAACACGCTTACCGAGCAGGTTCTGACGGAAACGACCCTGTTTACCTTTGATCATATCGGCCAAAGATTTCAGAGGACGTTTGTTAGAACCGGTGATCGCACGACCACGACGACCGTTATCCAGCAGGGCGTCAACCGCTTCCTGCAGCATACGTTTTTCGTTGCGTACGATGATGTCCGGCGCAGCCAGATCCAGCAGACGTTTCAGACGGTTGTTACGGTTGATCACGCGACGATACAGATCGTTTAGATCCGACGTGGCGAAACGACCACCATCCAGCGGAACCAGCGGACGCAGATCTGGCGGCAGAACCGGCAGAACGGTCAGGATCATCCACTCTGGCTTATTGCCAGACTGAACGAACGCTTCCAGCAGCTTGATACGCTTGGTCAGCTTCTTACGTTTGGTTTCGGAGTTGGTTTCGTTCAGCTCTTCACGCAGAGTTTCACACTCTTGCTCCAGATCCATGCTCTTCAGCAAGGCCTGGATCGCTTCCGCACCCATCTTCGCGTCAAATTCGTCACCGAACTCTTCCAGCGCATCCAGATACTGTTCTTCAGTCAGGATCTGCTGGCGTTCCAGATTGGTCATACCGCCTTCGATAACCACATAGGATTCGAAGTACAGTACGCGTTCGATATCGCGCAGCGGCATATCGAGCAACAGGCCGATACGGGACGGCAGAGATTTCAGGAACCAGATGTGAGCAGTCGGGGACGCCAGCTCGATGTGACCCATACGCTCACGGCGTACTTTAGTCTGGGTCACTTCAACGCCGCACTTCTCACAGATCACACCGCGGTGTTTCAGGCGCTTGTACTTACCGCACAGGCACTCGTAGTCTTTTACCGGCCCAAAGATACGGGCGCAGAAAAGGCCGTCACGCTCAGGTTTGAACGTACGGTAGTTAATGGTTTCCGGCTTCTTAACTTCACCGAAAGACCATGAACGGATCATGTCTGGCGAAGCCAGAGCAATTTTGATCGCATCAAACTCTTCGGTTTTAGTTTGCGCTTTCAGAAACTTTAATAAGTCTTTCACGGATTTGCTCCCGTCGGAGTTAGCACATTCCGCTGCCGGGTGTTATCCCGGCAGCAGTGACCTGTTTGAGCGAGAATTACTCGTCTTCCAGTTCGATGTTGATACCCAGCGAACGAATCTCTTTCAACAGTACGTTGAAGGATTCCGGCATGCCCGGTTCCATCTGATGGTTGCCATCTACGATGTTCTTATACATCTTAGTACGGCCGTTCACGTCATCAGACTTAACGGTGAGCATTTCCTGCAGGGTGTATGCCGCGCCGTATGCTTCCAGCGCCCACACTTCCATCTCCCCGAAGCGCTGACCACCGAACTGCGCCTTACCACCCAGCGGCTGCTGAGTAACCAGGCTGTAGGAACCGGTGGAACGAGCGTGCATCTTATCGTCGACCAGGTGGTTCAGTTTCAGCATGTACATGTAACCTACGGTTACCGGACGCTCGAACTGCTCACCCGTACGGCCGTCGAACAGCGTGATCTGACCGGAAGTCGGCAGGTCACCCAGTTTCAGCAGCTCTTTAATTTCCGCTTCTTTCGCACCGTCGAACACCGGCGTTGCGATTGGCATACCTTTGCGCAGGTTTTCAGCCAGACGCAGAACTTCTTCATCGCTGAAGGTATTCAGGTCAACTTTCTGACGAACGTCAGCACCCAGATCGTACGCACGCTGGATGAACTCGCGCAGTTTCGCGACTTCCTGCTGCTGTTTCAGCATGGCGTTGATCTTATCGCCGATACCTTTCGCAGCCATACCCAGGTGGGTTTCCAGAATCTGACCGATGTTCATACGAGACGGTACGCCCAGCGGGTTCAGTACGATATCTACCGGCGTACCGTTAGCATCGTGCGGCATATCTTCGATCGGGTTGATCTTAGAAATGACACCCTTGTTACCGTGACGACCTGCCATCTTGTCACCAGGCTGGATACGGCGTTTAACGGCCAGATAGACCTTAACAATCTTCAGCACGCCCGGTGCCAGATCGTCGCCTTGGGTGATTTTGCGGCGTTTCGCTTCGAGTTTTTTCTCGAACTCGTGTTTCAGTTCGTCGTACTGCTCAGCCAGTTGTTCCAGCTGATTTTGTTTCTCTTCATCGGTCAGGCCGAGTTCCAGCCAGCGATCGCGAGGCAGTTTGTCGAGCTTCTCAGCTTCAACACCACCGGCAACCAGCACAGCATAGATACGGCTGAACAGGCCAGCTTCGAGGATCTGCAGTTCTTCAGACAGGTCTTTCTTCGCCTGCTTCAGCTGCATCTCTTCGATTTCCAGCGCACGTTTGTCTTTTTCTACGCCATCGCGAGTAAAGACCTGAACGTCGATAACCGTACCGGAAACACCGTTTGGTACGCGCAGAGAAGAGTCTTTAACGTCAGACGCTTTCTCACCGAAGATCGCACGCAGCAGTTTTTCTTCTGGCGTCAGCTGGGTTTCACCTTTCGGCGTTACCTTACCCACCAGAATGTCGCCGCCGGTCACTTCCGCACCGATGTAAACGATACCGGATTCATCCAGTTTGGAGAGCGCAGCTTCACCCACGTTCGGGATGTCAGCGGTGATCTCTTCCGGCCCCAGCTTGGTGTCACGGGACACGCACGCCAGTTCCTGAATGTGGATGGTGGTGAAACGGTCTTCCTGGACAACACGCTCGGAAACGAGGATGGAGTCTTCGAAGTTGTAACCGTTCCACGGCATGAACGCGACGCGCATGTTCTGACCGAGCGCCAGTTCACCGAGGTCGGTGGACGGACCGTCTGCCAGTACATCACCACGTTCAACCGGCTCGCCCAGAGAGACACACGGCATCTGGTTGATACAGGTGTTCTGGTTAGAACGGGTGTATTTGGTCAGGTTGTAGATGTCGATACCCGCTTCGCCCGGGTACATCTCGTCTTCGTTAACTTTGATAACGATACGGGAAGCATCCACGTACTGAACGGTACCGCCACGTTTAGCCACCGCAGTAACACCGGAGTCAACGGCAACAGCACGTTCCATACCGGTACCTACCAGCGGCTTATCAGCGCGCAGAGTCGGAACCGCCTGACGTTGCATGTTCGCACCCATCAATGCACGGTTGGCGTCATCGTGTTCCAGGAACGGGATCAGGGACGCACCGACGGAAACCACCTGCTGAGTGGAAACGTCCATGTAGTCAACCTGGTCACGGCTGAACAGGCTGGATTCACCTTTGCTACGGCAGGTCACCAGATCTTCTACGAAGTGGCCATCGTCATCCAGGTTGGAGTTCGCCTGAGCGATAACGAAGTTACCTTCTTCAATAGCAGACAGGTAATGAATCTCATCTGTCACAACGCCATCAACCACGCGACGATACGGCGTCTCGAGGAAGCCATATTCGTTAGTCTGTGCGTACACGGACAGGGAGTTGATCAGACCGATGTTCGGACCTTCAGGCGTTTCGATTGGACATACGCGACCATAGTGCGTCGGGTGTACGTCTCGAACTTCAAAGCCAGCGCGCTCACGCGTCAGACCGCCTGGGCCGAGTGCAGAGATACGGCGTTTGTGCGTAATCTCAGACAGCGGGTTGTTCTGGTCCATAAACTGAGACAGCTGGCTGGAACCGAAGAACTCTTTCACTGCTGCAGAAATCGGTTTGGCGTTGATCATGTCCTGAGGCATCAGGGTATCCAGATCGCCCAGAGACAGACGCTCTTTCACCGCACGCTCAACACGTACCAGGCCAACGCGGAATTGGTTTTCCGCCATTTCGCCTACGGAACGGATACGACGGTTGCCGAGGTGGTCGATATCATCGACTTCGCCTTTACCGTTACGGATATCGATGAGCTTCTTCATCACTTCGATGATGTCGTCTTTGCTCAGGATACCGGAACCTTCGATTTCGTCGCGCAGCAGAGAACGGTTGAACTTCATACGACCGACCGCAGACAGGTCATAACGGTCTTCAGAGAAGAACAGGTTCTCAAACAGGCTTTCAGCCGCTTCACGTGTCGGCGGCTCACCCGGGCGCATCATGCGGTAGATTTCTACCAGCGCGCTCAGACGATCGTTAGTTGGGTCGACGCGTACGGTTTCAGAAATGTACGGGCCGTGATCCAGATCGTTGGTGAACAGGGTTTCGATACGTTTGTGGCCAGACTGGCTCAGCTTAGCCAGCAGATCCAGGCTCAGCTCCATGTTCGCCGGGCAGATCAGCTCGCCAGTGGATTCGTCAACGTAATCTTTCGCAGCCACTTTGCCCGCAATGTACTCAACCGGAACTTCGATATGTTTGATATCGTCTTTTTCCAGTTGGCGGATGTGACGCGCAGTGATGCGGCGGCCTTTTTCAACGTAGATTTTACCGTTCGCTTCGATATCGAAGGAGGCGGTTTCACCACGCAGACGTTCAGGCACCAGCTCCATCTGCAGCTTGTTGTCGCGAATCTCGAAAATCACTTTTTCGAAGAACAGATCCAGGATCTGCTCAGTGGTGTAGTTCAGCGCACGCAGAATAATGGTCGCAGGCAGTTTACGGCGACGGTCGATACGTACGAACAGGTTGTCCTTCGGATCGAATTCGAAGTCCAGCCAGGAACCACGGTAAGGAATGATGCGCGCGTTATACAGCACTTTACCCGAAGAGTGGGTTTTACCTTTGTCGGAGTCAAAGAAGACGCCCGGACTACGGTGCAGCTGAGAAACGATAACACGCTCAGTACCGTTGATAACAAAGGTACCGTTGTCGGTCATGAGCGGAATTTCGCCCATGTAGACTTCTTGTTCTTTAATGTCTTTAACGGTGCCTTCCGGCGCTTCGCGCTCGTAGATCACCAGACGCAGTTTTACGCGCAGCGGTGCGGAATAGGTCACGCCACGGATCTGACATTCCTGAACGTCAAACACCGGTTCGCCAAGACGGTAGCTGACGTATTGCAGCTCGGAATTACCGCTATAGCTCTGAATCGGGAATACGGAACGGAAGGCGGCTTCCAGACCATACTGCCCCTCAGGATCTTGCTCGATAAACTTCTGAAACGAGTCAAGCTGGATAGAAAGGAGATAAGGCACATCCAGAACTTGTGGACGTTTACCAAAATCCTTACGAATACGTTTTTTCTCGGTATAGGAGTAAACCATAGGGTTCCTCAGCTCGCTGACAAGTCGACCCATCTGTCCATTGAGCGGACAGTTTGTGCAACACTATTTTGTTGACCGGAAAATCGAATACTTTCCGCAATGCCTGTTGCTATCACGCTTAAACCATTTCATTGCGATTTACACAGAACGGACGCTCTGTCGCAGTATATTAAGTCGTCGATAGAAACAAGCATTGAAAGGCACAGCAGTAGTCAAACAGTGTGAAACGCTACTGGCGCCTTACAGCGCAAAAAGGCTGGTGACCAAAAAGTCACCAGCCATCAGCCTAATTTCTCAGGCTGCAACCGGAAGGGTTGGCTTATTTAACTTCAACTTCAGCGCCAGCTTCTTCCAGAGATTTTTTCAGTGCTTCTGCGTCATCTTTGCTCACGCCTTCTTTCAGAGCGGCCGGAGCAGATTCTACCAGGTCTTTAGCTTCTTTCAGACCCAGGCCAGTTGCGCCACGTACTGCTTTGATTACAGCAACTTTGTTAGCGCCAGCAGCTTTCAGAATTACGTCGAATTCAGTTTTTTCTTCAGCAGCTTCAACCGGGCCAGCAGCTACAGCAACAGCAGCAGCAGCGGAAACACCGAATTTTTCTTCCATTGCAGAGATCAGTTCTACAACGTCCATTACGGACATAGCGGATACTGCTTCAATGATTTGATCTTTAGTGATAGACATTTAAATTGTTCCTGAATATCAGAATAAGTTTATACGTAAGCAGATGCTTTAAAAAGATAACTGCGATTAAGCAGCTTCTTTCGCATCGCGTACAGCAGCCAGAGTACGAACCAGTTTGCCAGCCGAAGCTTCTTTCATGGTTGCCATCAGGCGTGCAATTGCTTCTTCGTAGGTCGGCAGAGTTGCCAGGCGGTCGATCTGAGACGCCGGGATCAGCTCACCTTCAAAGGCAGCGGCTTTGACCTCAAATTTTGCATTCGCTTTCGCGAACTCTTTGAACAGACGAGCAGCAGCGCCCGGGTGTTCCATAGAGTATGCAATCAGGGTCGGACCAACAAACGTGTCTTTCAGGCACTCGAACGGAGAACCTTCAACAGCACGACGCAGCAGGGTGTTACGAACAACACGCATGTAAACGCCAGCTTCACGACCTGCTTTACGCAGTTCAGTCATTTTATCTACAGTCACGCCACGGGAATCCGCAACTACTGCAGACAGCGCGCCTTTGGCTACTTCGCTGACTTCAGCAACAATCGCTTGTTTGTCTTGAAGATTTAAAGCCATTAGCTTTGCTCCTGGATGTTTGCCGGAACTCATGTTCCGGAACTCACTTCACTCTTTCCAACGAAAAGAGCGTCTTAATACGGTGAGCAGAAACAAGCCAGAGTATCCAAAAATAATCTTAGCGTTCTGTCACCGTCTACGCAGGGGATTAAGTTTCTTACGAAACACCTGCGGTCTTCGACGGAGGCCTGGATAGGCCAGGCTCCAACGAACAAATCTGTTCTATGCTTCGTCTTTCGAACCGCAATTCAAATGACTTGCAGAGTGTCTGTCTCTTTCAACAGAAACGTGGGGGTAGAATTGTAGACAAATCCACCGCCCACGTAAAGCTAATCTTAGTTCGCAGAAGCGCTCAGACCAGCCTGATCAACGGCAACACCAGCACCCATGGTGGTGGAGATGCTGATTTTCTTGATGTACACGCCTTTCGCCTGAGTCGGTTTTGCTTTCTTCAGCGCAACCAGCAGAGCTTCCAGGTTTTCTTTCAGTTTGTCAGCGTCAAAATCCACTTTACCGATGGTAGTGTGGATGATGCCGTTTTTGTCGTTACGGTAACGAACCTGACCCGCTTTAGCGTTCTTAACTGCTTCAGCAACGTTCGGCGTTACGGTACCCACTTTCGGGTTTGGCATCAGGCCACGCGGACCCAGAACCTGGCCCAGTTGGCCAACAACGCGCATTGCATCCGGAGAAGCAATAACCACGTCAAAGTTCATTTCGCCTTTCTTGATCTGCTCAGCCAGATCTTCCATACCTACCAGTTCAGCGCCAGCAGCTTTAGCAGCTTCAGCGTTTGCACCCTGGGTAAATACAGCTACGCGAACGGAACGGCCAGTACCGTGCGGCAGTACAGTTGCACCACGTACGTTCTGGTCAGATTTACGCGCATCGATGCCGAGGTTAACGGCAACGTCTACGCTTTCAACGAACTTAGCGGTAGCCAGTTCTTTCAGCAGAGAGATAGCTTCGTTGATGTCGTACTGTTTGGTCGCATCAACTTTCTCACGGATCACACGCATGCGCTTGGTCAGTTTAGCCATTTCTTAGTCCTCCACTACCAGGCCCATGGAACGTGCAGTACCTTCAATGGAGCGAGTCATCGCTTCAATGTCGGCACCAGTCATGTCGGCAGCTTTGGTCTGCGCGATTTCCTGCAGCTGAGCGCGGGAAATTTTACCTACTTTGTCTTTGTTCGGCTTACCGGAACCAGACTTAATACCAGCCGCTTTCTTCAGCAGAACGGCTGCCGGAGGCGTTTTGGTAATGAAGGTGAAAGAACGGTCAGCGTAAACGGTGATAACAACCGGAATTGGCAGACCTTTTTCGATGGAATCAGTCTTAGCGTTGAACGCTTTGCAGAATTCCATGATGTTAACACCCTGTTGACCCAGAGCAGGACCAACCGGCGGACTCGGGTTTGCCATACCAGCTGCAACCTGCAGCTTGACGTAGGCTTGGACTTTCTTAGCCATTCTCAATTTCCTCTGTTGGGTGATAGCGCCTCAGAGAGGCTCCCCGTGATATAAAAATTCGTTCTACGGGCCAGGCCCATAAAAACAAAAGGCGCGAAATTGTATTCCAATCTCACGCCTTGTGCAACGATTAAATCGCCGCTTTTTTGATCGTTACTTAGGCTTTTTCAACCTGTGCAAAGTCCAGCTCTACCGGGGTCGCACGACCGAAGATAGAAACGGATACTTTCAGGCGGGACTTCTCATAGTCCACTTCTTCAACGACGCCATTAAAGTCAGCAAACGGACCATCGTTGACACGCACCATCTCACCCGGTTCAAACAACGTTTTCGGCCGCGGCTTATCACCCACCTGCTGCAGGCGATTCATAATCGCATCAACTTCTTTGTCGCTGATCGGCGCCGGACGGTCAGATGTACCGCCGATAAAGCCCATCACACGCGGTACGCTACGCACCAGGTGCCAGCTCGCGTCATTCATGACCATCTGGACCAGCACATAACCCGGGAAGAATTTACGCTCGCTCTTACGGCGCTGACCACCACGGATTTCGACCACTTCTTCGGTCGGCACCATGACTTCGCCAAACAACTCTTCCATATTGTGTAATTTGATATGCTCACGCAGCGATGTTGCTACGCGGCCTTCAAAACCGGAAAACGCCTGAACGACGTACCAGCGCTTTTTAGGAGCTTCAGACATCTCAGAACCTCAGGCCAGTGATAAAGGAAACCAGGCGAACCAGAATACCATCCAGTCCCCACAGGATCAGTGACATTACTGCGGTAACCGCAGCCACAATCAACGTGGTGTGCAATGTTTCCTGGCGAGTCGGCCAAATGACCTTACGTACTTCAGTACGCGCTTCGCGGGCAAAAGCAACGGTAGCTTTACCTTTTGTCGTCAACAGCGCGACACCACCCGCTGCAGCAATCAGAATTACTACGGCCAGCGCACGCAGCGGCAGCATCATGTCACGATAAAGATAGTTGCCAACAATTGCCACAAGCAGCAATGCCACAACCACGATCCACTTTATCGCTTCCAGGCCACGCCCGCTCCCTTGAGCTTCGGTATTCGCACTCATAAACCAACCTGTCAGAAGTATTCTACAAATAATTTCACCCCGCGAATGCGAGGCTAACCAGTCAACCTTGTGCCGAAATGCATTGGGGGCATTCCGGGCTCAACGCCCTCTTCAGAGCCTGTCTCAGCAATGATTATGACAAATAAAATCACTGATGAGCCAGGTTCTGGTTCGAAAGCGTGCAAAAAGGGCATCAAATGATGCCCTTTTAATGCGCATTGCGTCAAATGTTATCAGCGATTAGCTGAGAACTTTAGCAACAACGCCTGCGCCTACCGTACGGCCGCCTTCACGGATTGCGAAACGCAGACCGTCGTCCATCGCGATCGGGTGGATCAGGGTAACAACCATTTTGATGTTGTCGCCCGGCATTACCATCTCAACGCCTTCCGGCAGTTCGATGGTGCCAGTCACGTCAGTTGTACGGAAGTAGAACTGCGGACGGTAGCCTTTGAAGAACGGAGTATGACGGCCGCCTTCGTCTTTGGACAGGATGTACACTTCGGATTCGAACATCGTGTGCGGCTTGATGGTGCCCGGCTTAGCCAGTACCTGACCACGTTCGATTTCTTCACGTTTGATACCACGCAGCAGAACACCAACGTTCTCACCCGCACGGCCTTCGTCCAGCAGTTTGCGGAACATTTCAACGCCAGTACAGGTAGACTTGGCAGTCTCTTTGATACCAACGATTTCAACTTCTTCGCCCACTTTGATGATACCGCGTTCTACACGACCGGTAACAACGGTACCACGACCGGAGATGGAGAATACGTCTTCGATCGGCAGCAGGAACGGCTTGTCAATCGCACGCTCTGGTTCCGGGATGTAAGAATCCAGGAAGCCAGCCAGTTCGATGATTTTCGCTTCCCACTCTGCGTCGCCTTCCAGCGCTTTCAGAGCAGAACCACGAACGATCGGGGTGTCGTCGCCCGGGAAATCGTACTGAGACAGAAGTTCACGAACTTCCATTTCTACCAGTTCCAGCAGCTCTTCGTCATCAACCATGTCGCATTTGTTCAGGAACACGATGATGTACGGAACGCCTACCTGACGACCCAGCAGGATGTGCTCACGAGTCTGCGGCATCGGGCCGTCAGTCGCAGCAACAACCAGGATCGCGCCGTCCATCTGCGCAGCACCGGTGATCATGTTTTTAACATAGTCGGCGTGGCCCGGGCAGTCTACGTGTGCGTAGTGGCGAGTCGGGGTGTCATATTCAACGTGAGAAGTGTTGATGGTGATACCACGAGCTTTTTCTTCCGGCGCGTTATCGATCTG